>NZ_JAJEQL010000009.1:0-88175 GCF_020687345.1 Faecalibacterium butyricigenerans | reverse complement strand
TGCTGGCCATGGGCGGCGAGGACGCCGAGGCTGTCCTGACCCACCGGCTCACCGCTTCCAGCCTCACCGTGGGCTGAAGCTCCTCTCTCCCCTTCCCACAGGCATAGAAAGGCCCCGCTGCCCTGCACATTTCATGCAGAGCGGCGGGGCCTTTTCCTGTTTTACCGCACCCCAGCCGCAGCCGGGACACGCTTTTCGGGCTTTCTGCGCTGCTCTGAGGCGGCAGCGCGGGAGCGGTCGTAGCAATAGCGGATGATGGCCTGACGGCGGACGATGCCGATGAACATCCCCCGGTCGTCCACCACGGGGACGAAGTTCTGGTTCATGGCCGCCTCGATGAGCTGGTCCATGCTCGTGGTGACCGTGACGGCCTTGTAGTCCCGCTTATGGGCGAAGTCCCGGATGGGCACATCCTCCGCCGCCTCAAGGTCAAGGCCGTGGAACTTCTTCAGCCCCCACAGGATGTCCCCCTCCGTCAGGGTACCCACATACTCGCCCTTGCGGTTGAGCACCGGGATGGATGCGTAGCGGTTGTTCTCCCATTTTTCCAGCGTCTGGCGAAGGGTGAAGTCATCGTACACATACATCAGGTCCTGCTTGGGGGAAAGGAAAAACAGAATATTCATGAAAACAACTCCTATTATGAACTTTTTCCGCCGCCGGGGCCGCAGCTCCTGTGCAGCCGCAGCAAATTCCTGTCTTCATCACCTTGATCAAATATTCCTGCATCCTGCGCCGGATGCAGTCCTACTCTTTCCACTTTAGATTTTAGCACTTTTTCATAGTAAGATAAAGATGTCTGCGCCATGTTTTATATTTTATTCACAATCACTTTTTGTTCCGTCGGATAAATATTCACGAAATGGATGCACAGCGAAGGATTTTGTGCTATACTAACACTAGGAATACGGCCCTTGGCGGCTTCGTCTGTCTTCCAGTATACCGGCTCGCGGTGTCGAAACAGGCCGAAGCCGGCGATCCGTGCCAGACTTTTCCCCTTTGCATCTGCAATTATGTGCTGTACAGCTTCCGAAGAAAGTTGTATAATAAGAGCGGTACGCCGCCCTTTGGGCCTGCGCGCCGCCCCGCCGCCGTGCGGACAGGGGTACAATCATGAATAAAAGGAGCAGAGCGACTATGATCACTTCCCGTTTTCCGCTGGGAGATGTCAGCTTCTCAGCCGAGTATTTTTCCACGCTCGTGGGCGAAGCAACCAAACAATGCTACGGCGTGGCCGCAATGGCCCCCCGTGATCTGACCGACCGCGTCCGCTGCGCCGTGCGCGGCGTGGACGACTCGGCCAAGGGCGTCCGTGTCACACAGGAAGAGGGCCGTCTCGTGATCGAGCTGCACATTGCCGTCAGCTACGGGCTGAACATCTCCACCGCCGCGCGTGCCATCTCGCACCGCGTGAAGGACGAGGTGGAGCAGGCCACCGGCCTGAAGGTCGCCCGCGTGGTCGTATCGGTCGATGACGTGGTTGCCTGACGAGACAAAGCCCGCCCGGGGGATACCGGGAAGATATAAGGAGTAAAAAGCAATGATTTCTGGTAAGATCCTGCGCGACGCCATCATTTCCGGCGCAAACAACATCAACAACCAGCGGTCCCGCGTGGACGAGCTGAATGTCTTCCCTGTCCCCGATGGCGACACCGGCACCAACATGGGCATGACCGTCGGCGCAGCCGTCCGTGAGCTGCAGGCCATGGACGACAGCTGCACCGTGGGCGAGGCCGCAAAGACCGCCGCCTCCGCCATGCTGCGCGGCGCCCGCGGCAACTCCGGCGTCATCACCAGCCTGCTGTTCCGCGGCTTCTCCAAGGCTCTGGAGGGCAAGAAGGAGGCCGACGCCGCCGACATCGTCTCTGCGCTCAAGAAGGGCGTCGAGGGCGCTTACAAGGCCGTCATGAAGCCCACCGAGGGCACCATCCTGACCGTGGCCCGCGTCGCTTCGGAGGAAGCTGCCGCCTGCGGCAAGGAGGATGTGGCCGAGCTGTGGGACGTCGTCCTCGCTGCGGGCCAGAAGGCTCTGGAGGATACCCCCAACCTGCTGCCCGTCCTGAAAAAAGCCGGTGTCGTGGATGCCGGCGGTCAGGGCATCATGATCATCTTTGAGGGCATGGGCAAGGTCTTCCACGGGGAGGACATCGTGGCCGGCGGCGAGGCTGCCCCCAACAAGGCCAAGCTCTCCACCGCGAACGCGGGCAAGGGCGTCTTTACCGATGACCTGATGAAGGTCGAGGACATCAAGAACGGCTACTGCACCCAGTTCCTCATCAACAAGAACGAGGGCGCAAGCGCTGCAAAGATGCGTGCCTTCGCTGAATCCAACGGCGACAGCGTGGTCTGCATCGAGGACGACGACGTCATCAACCTCCATGTCCACACCGCCGACCCCGGCAAGATCCTGAGCGAGGCCATCAAGTACGGCTACCTCACTAACTTCAAGATCGAGAATATGCACGAGCAGTTCCTTGCCCGCCAGAAGCAGGGCAAGAGCCTCGAGAAGCAGGCTTCCGCCGAGAAGAAGCCCGACCCGGCCAGCGAGTTCATCTACGCTGCCGTTGACCCCAGCCGCGACTACGGCTTTGTTGCCGTCGCCGCCGGCGAGGGCCTGAAGGCCGTCTTTACCGACCTGTCCGCTGACGCGGTCGTCTCCGGCGGTCAGACCATGAACCCCGCCACCGAGGACATCCTCGCCGCCGTCCAGAGCGTCCCGGCTAAGACCGTCTTCGTCCTGCCCAACAACAAGAACATCATCATGGCTGCTGAGCAGGCCCAGAAGCTGGCCGACCGTCAGGTGGTCGTCCTGCCCACCCGCACCGTCCCCATGGGCATCACGGCTCTGCTGAACTTTGACCCCTCCGCCACCGTCGAGGCCAACACCATCAACATGATGTCCGCCGCCGACAAGGTATCCACCGGCCTCATCACCTACGCCGCCCGCGACAGCGAGTACGACGGTAAGCGCATCCGGAAGGGTGAGATCATGGCACTGGAGAACGGCAAGATCGTCTCTACCTCCAACGACATCACCAAGGCCACCTATCGTCTGGCCCGCGGTATGTGCAAGAAGGATTCCAGCTTTGTCACCATCATCTCCGGCTGCGACGTCTCCGACGAGGATGCCGAGAAGGTGACCGAGATCGTCAAGGCCAAGTGCCCCAACCACGTTGAGGTCAGCCACATCCGCGGCGGTCAGCCGGTCTACTATTATATGATCAGCGTGGAGTAAGCCTCTCCCCTGTTCAAAGCAATACCCGCAACACAAAACGACCTCTGCTTCCGGTCATCCGGTCGCAGAGGTCGTTTTGTAGTTATACTGATTTTTACCCGGCGTGAAGGGCGTCATTCTTCGCCAGAAGGTACACGCAGTACTGGTTCATGCTGATGCCCTCCCGCTGCGAATGCTCTGCGAGAGCGCGGTGCAGGCTTCGGGGCAGGCGCAGCTTGAACTGCCCGGAGTACGCCTCCAGACTGTCCGGCTCAGGAATTTCAATGTTCTCTTCCAGCGCGGCCTCCAGCCATGCCTTTTTGGCGTCCAAAGCGTTTTTCAGCGCCTCTTCCTCCGTCTCTCCGCAGGTGATGCAGCCCGGGAGATCCGGATAAGAGGCCACAAAACCGCCCTCGTCACTGTCCCTGATAATTTCCATCCGATAGGACAGCGCCAGATAATCATTCAGCGTCTTCATCGTTCTTCGCCTCGCTCTCTACGATCTGTCTCACCATTTCGACATAGACTTTCTTGATCGGTTCATGCTTCGGGATCGTAATGGGATAGCAGCCTGCCTTGCGGAAGGTGTAATGGCTGCTGCCGCTCCGGGGTGCGCTCATCTCATAGCCATAGCTTTCCAAGACCCTGCGCAGTTCGTCGAACCGGAGGTCTTTGCTCAAAGAGCATATCCTTGCCAACAGTTTATCCCATTTTGACATCCTGATTCTCCTATTTCCATTATATATGGTGTCGCATATGGTGTCAACATCTTTTTAGAAGAAGCTCACCTGACTGCTCTCGGGCAGGTCGCCCAGAGCGCCCACCTGACGCAGGCGGTCGATGATGCTGCTGCCGACGCCGGAGGCCTGCTGCAGCTCCTCGATGGAGAGGTATTCTTCGCCGTGGATGGTCACATTTTCCAGCGCATCGGCGGCGGCACCGCCCAGACCCTTCAGGGAGCAGAAGGGCAGGCGCACCTTGCCGTCCTCCACCACATACTTCGAGCCGCGGCTCTTGCCCAGCTCGATGGGCAGGAACTCGTAGCCCCGCACCAGCATCTCGTTGACCAGCTGGAGCGAAACGAGGACGTCCTCGTCCTTGGCGTTTTTCTCCTCCTTCAGGCGGCGCTTGACCTCGTTCATGTGGGCGCGGGCCACCGCCGCACCGCCCACGGCAGCTTCGTAGTCGATGTCATCGCCGCGGACAGTGAAATAGACCGCATAGAACGCCTGCGGATGGTAGAGCTTGAACCACATGAGGCGGATGGCCGACATCAGGTAGGCCACGGCATGGGCTTTCGGGAACATATATTTGATCTTGCGGCAGCTCTCGATATACCAGTCCGGCACCTCGTGCTCCCGCATGGCCTCCTCCCAGCCGGGCGCGAAGCCGCCCTTGGCCACCTTGCCCTTACGGACGGCCTCCATGATGTCGAAGGCCATCTTCGGCTCGAGACCCTTGCGCAGCAGGTAGAGCATGATGCTGTCGCGGCAGCCGATGACCTCCGCGATGGTGCAGGTACCGCTGCGGATGAGTTCATCGGCGTTGCCCGTCCAGACGTCGGTGCCGTGAGACAGGCCTGAGATCTGGATCAGCTCGGAGAAATTCTTGGGCCGGGCCTCCACAAGCATCCCGCGCACGAAGTTCGTGCCCATCTCGGGGATGCCGAAGGTACCGGTCTGGCTGTCGATCTGCTCCGGCGTGACGCCCAGCTCCTCCGGGCTGGTGAGCAGGCTGTAGACCTTGGGGTCGTTCATGGGGATGCTGTCCACCGGGATGCCGGTATATTCCTCGAAATACTTGTAGAAGGTGGGCATATCGTGGCCCAGCTCATCCAGCTTGAGCAGGGTGTCGTGAAGGTATTTGAACTCGAAGTGGGTGGTCAGCAGACCGCCCGCCACATCATCCGCCGGGTGCTGGATGGGGCAGAAGTCGTAGATCTCGTAGGTGTCGGGCACGACGACCATGCCGCCGGGGTGCTGGCCGGTGGTGCGCTTGACGCCGGTGCAGCCCAGCGTCAGGCGGTTCTCCTCGGCGTGGTTGACCGTTCTCCCCCGCTCATCCAGATATTTTTTGACGTAGCCATAGGCTGTTTTGTCCTGAATGCCGGAGACCGTGCCCGCCTTGAAGACGTTGGCCTTGCCGAACAGCTCCTCGGTGTAGCGGTGGACGTTGGACTGATATTCGCCCGAGAAGTTCAGGTCAATATCCGGCTCCTTGTCGCCGTAGAATCCGAGGAAGGTCTCGAAGGGGATGTCGTGGCCGTCCACCAGCATCCGGGTGCCGCACGCGGGGCAGTTCTTGTCGGGCAGGTCGAAGCCGTCCTCTACGCTGCCGTCGGTGATGAACTCGCTGTGCCTGCACTTGGGGCAGCGGTAATGGGGCGGCAGACTGTTGACCTCCGAGATGCCGGAGAAGTGGGCCACAGCCGACGAGCCGACCGAGCCGCGGCTGCCCACCTGATAGCCGCCCGCGTTGGAGTAGGCCACCAGCTTGACCGCGATGACGTACAGGACGGCGTAGCCGTGGCCGCAGATGGAGTCCAGCTCTTTTTGCAGCCGCTTCTCCACGATCTCGGGCAGCGGGTCGCCATAATCCCGCTTGGCGTGCGCCCATGTGGCGTCCCGGAGCTGCTGCTCTGCGCCCTCGATGCTGGGCGGATAGGTGCCGCGCGGGATGGCGCGGACGCTGCCGTCGATGCTGGCCGCGATCTTGCGGGGGTTGGTCACGACGATCTCGTAGGCCTTCTCCTTGGGCAGATAGCGGAACTGGTCCAGCATATCCTCCGTCGTGCGGTAGAACAGGGGCGGCTGATTGTCCGCGTCCTTGAAGCCGTTGCCCGCCTGTAAAACAGAGCGGTAGATGGCGTCCTCCGGCTCGGTGAAGTGGACGTCGCCGGTGGCGATGACGGGCTTGTGGAGGTCTTCGCCCAGCTGGATGACGGTGCGGTTGAAGTCCTTGATGACCTCTTCGCTCTCCACCTTGCCGTCCCGCACCATATAGGCGTTGTTGCCCAGCGGCTGGACTTCCAGAACATCGTAATAGGAGGCGATCTTCTTCAGCTCCTCGTAGGAGCGGCCCTCCACGATGGCGCGGTACAGCTCGCCCGCCTCGCAGGCCGAGGTCAAAATCAGGCCGTCGCGGTACTTGTTGAGGAGGCTGCGGGGCACGCGGGGCTTCTTGAAGAAGTAGTTGACGTGGGCCTCGCTGACGATCTTGTAGAGGTTCTTCAGGCCCATCTGGTTGCGCACGAGGATGATGAGGTGGTAATACTTCTTTTTCAGCACCTCACGGTTGCCGCCGAGTCCGGTGTTGATGCCGCTGACGGCCGTGACCTGCTTTTCCTCCAGATCCTTGAGCATGACGCAGAAGATGCGGCCCAGCGCGGCGGAATCCTCGCAGGCGCGATGAGCTTCGTAGGCGGGCAGCTCAAGATGTTTGTTAATAGTCCCCTGCTTGTAGTTGTGGAGTCCGGGGTACATGGCCTGCGCCATGGTCAGGGTATCGATATAGGTCGGCTCGAACTCGATGCCGCTCCGCTTGGCGGCAGCGCGGAGGAACCGGATGTCGAAGGAGTGGGCGTTGTGGGCCACGAGGATGCGGCCATCCACGAATTTGAGAAAGGCTTCCAGCGCCTCGGCCTCGCCGGGGGCATTGGCCACCATCTCGTTGGTGATGCCGGTCAGCTCCGTGATCTTGGGCGTGATGGGCTTGCCGGGCTTGACGAAGGTGTCGAACTCCTCCACCACCTCGCCGTCCCGCACGATGACTGCGCCGATCTCGGTCAGGTACTCCACGCCCGGGTCGAGGCCCGTCGTCTCGGTGTCGAAGACGCAGAACTCGCCGTTCAGCGGCTCGTCCTTCACGCCGTAGACGCAGGGGATCATGTCATCGACGAAGTAGGCCTCACAGCCGTAGATGAGCTTGAAGTCCGGGTCGGTCTTGTGGATGGCGTCCGCCGCCAGCATGGCTTCGGGGTAGCCCTGACAGACGCCGTGGTCAGTGATGGCGATGGCCGGGTGGCCCATCCGATGGGCCAGCTTGACGATACCGCCGGGGTCGCAGAAGGCGTCCATGCTGGACAGCTTGGTATGCAGATGCAGCTCCACCCGCTTGACGGGAGCATTGTCCTCCCGCTTCTTGCGCTCGACGAAGAGGACATCGTAGGGCCAGACGATATAGTCATGCTCGTACTTGTCGTAGGAGCAGTCGCCCCGCACCACGACCGTCGTGCCCTTGGGGATGGACTCCCACTTGGAGCAGTCCTCCCCTTCCTGCGCACGGATCTTCAGGTTGATGGAGCCGGTGTAGTCGGTGATGGAGACGGTATAGATCTTGCGGAAGCTGCCCTTCACCTCGGTGAAGAAAACATCGCCCCAGATCATGCACTTTCCGCCCTCGCCGCCCAAGTCCTTGAGGGGGGTGAGGTTCTTGGGGGAGAACATCTTGCCGTGGAAGATGGTAACGGGCTTGTCCGTGAGGTCGAGGCCCTCCACCTTGATGGAGGGTGCCGTATTCTTCCGCTCGAATTTGACGACAGGAGGAGCAATTTTGCGCTCCAGCTTTTCTTCCATCTGGCGCTGCTCGGCCTCGCCCACGCTGCTTTCCAGCGTCACCTTGGGCTTCACGCCGGTGTGGGCGGCGATACGCTCCGCCAGCAGCCGCTCGAACTGCATCTCCTGCAAAAACTTCGTGCCATGGCAGACGCCGATGGTGATGTTCTGGCCGGTGATGGTGATGCGGCATCGGTCGAGGAAGCCGTTGATGGGCACGCCGTCCCGCTTCATCTCCTCCATCAGCTCCCGCAGTCCGCTCTCGTCCAGCGCGGCGTAGCCGAAGAGGTTGTGGATGCGAAGCTCAAAGCCCTCATAGTCGGGCGCGAGGGAGGCCAGCAGCCGTGCGCACAGCCCCTTGTCCAGCGGGGCAGAACTGCGCAGCGTGAAAATGACCTGCCGCTCCTGCCGCAGCATCTGGGCGTGCTCGACGACCACACGGCCAAAACAGGCCGCAAAGTCCGGGTCCGCCATAAACTGCGGCCATAGCTGGGAAACAAGTGGTGTCACAATGGTACTCCTTTTTTCTATCAGATAACAACACAAACTGCCGCGCCCGGGATGGGCGTGGCAGTAAGTTGCTTTTAGGTCAAATCTTCTGTCTTGAAGACATGGTAGCCTTCGTAGTGGTAGCTGGCGTCGATGCCTTTCATATAGACCTCGCGGTCATTGATCTTTTCGGTCAGGGCGGCGCGCAGCAGGGCCTTTATCTCCACATCCTTGACCGGGCTGCGCTCCATCGCAAGGAGATAGTCCCCCTTATCGACGCGGCTCCAGTCGATGACCTGATGCAGCTCCTTTTTGAGGATCGCATCCAGCCAGATGCGGGTGCTGCGGCCGTTGCCCTCCCGGAACGGATGGGCCACATTCATCTCCACATACTTCTCGATGATCTCATCGAAGGAGGATTGCGGCATTGCATCGATGCTTTCCAGTGCCGGGCGCAGGTACATCACAGGCGCAAAGCGGAAATTGCCCTTTGCGATATTCACCGTCCGCATCTGTCCCGCAAACTCGTAGACGTCTCCGAACAGATACTTATGGATGGCCGCAAGCCCCTTGAAGGTGCCGACCTCGAAGGTATCCAGCAGACCGGTGTCATAAAGCTCGAGCGCCCGGGTCTTGCTGAGTTTTTCTTCTGCCCGGGCCAGCTCGGCCTCATTCGTCAGCCCAAGCTTATTCTGCAAAATCACAGTTTATAAATCTCCTCCATGAACTGGTCGAGGATATTTTCTCCCGTCAGCTTCCGGACGGGTTCGCCGTGGACGAAAAGCACCGCCTCGCCCTTGCCGCCGGCGATGCCGATGTCGGCCTCCCGGGCCTCGCCGGGGCCGTTGACGACACAGCCCATGACGGCCACCTTGATGGACTTCTTGCAGCCCTGAAGCCGCCGCTCCACCTCGTTTGCGATCTCGGTGCAGGGGTACTGGGTGCGGCCGCAGGTCGGGCAGGTGATGACCTCCGGGCCGGCCACCGGGAAGCCGACGGCGCGCAGGATGTTGTAGCCCGCTTCCACTTCCTTCTCGGGGTCGGCCGCCAGCGAGACGCGGATGGTGTCGCCGATGCCCTCCAGCAGCATCCCGCCGATGCCCATGCCGCTCTTGAGCAGGCCCATCTGGTAGGTGCCCGCCTCAGTGACGCCCACATGGAGCGGATAGTCCGTCACGGCGCTGAGCTGGCGGTAGGCCTCCATCATGCGGGGGACGTTGGAGTTTTTGATGGAGATCACGATGTTGTTGAAATCGAACTTTTCCAGCAGGCGGACGTGGTACAGCGCGCTCTCCACCATCGCTTCGGGCACAGGCGCACCATATTTTGCAAGGATGTGCTTTTCCAGACTTCCGCCGTTGACGCCGATGCGGATGGGGATGTTCTTCTGCTGGCAGGCGTCCACCACCGCCTTCACCCGGTCGTCGTCGCCGATATTGCCCGGATTGATGCGGATCTTGTCCACGCCCACGTCGGCGCAGGCGAGAGCCGCCTTGTAGTCGAAGTGGATGTCTGCCACGATGGGGATATTGACGGCGTTCTTGACGGCCTCGATGCACTTGGCATCCGCCGCGCTGGGGCAGGTCACCCGCAGGATCTGACAGCCCGCCGCCTCGCAGCGCTTGGCCTGTGCCACATTGCCCTCGATGTCCTCCACCGGGACGTTCAGCATGGTCTGCACGGCGATGGGATTCTTGCCGCCGATGGTCACATTTCCGATCTTGACTTCACGCTTCAGCTGCCGCATGGTACTTCCCCTTTCAGATCACTCCGGTCACGAGCCGGACGATGTCATTGTACGTTGCAAAGAGCATCAGGCCGAACAGCAGCGCGAAGGCGGCGACGGTCAGACTGCCCTGAATTTTTTCCGGCACAGCATGGCCGGTGACTGCCTCAATGAGCAGGAAGACGATCTTGCCGCCGTCCAGCGCCGGGAACGGCAGCAGATTTAAGACGCCGAGGTTGATGGTGATGAGCGCCAGCAGCTCGAAAACATCCTCCCAGCCGTAGCTGGCGGCCTGCCCGATGGCGGTCACGATGCCCACCGGGCCGGACAGGTCGTTGATGCTCTCGCGGCCCCGCAGCAGGTCAGCCAGCGAGGTGTAGATGATCCGGCCATAGTAGATGACGCTGTTGGCCGCTTCTTTCAAGACATTCTTCGGTGTTTTTTTAAGTCCGTAGACCGTGAAGCCCAGCGTCATATGGGTCTGGCCCTGTGCATCCTGCCATGTGTCGAACTGGACGTCGGGCAGCTCCACCAGCTTCCCGTCCCGGCGGACGGTGAAGGCCGCACGGTAGCTCTCGGTGCGCATCAGCTCGTAGAGCATATCGTTGGCCACGAAGCAGTGCCGCCCGTTGACGGCCACGATCTCGTCCCCGGCCTGCAGGCCGGTCTGGCCGCAGAGGGCATTGTCCTCCACGGCATAGATGACCTTGCTGGTGATGGGTTCACTGCGCAGCGAGATGAGGAGCAGCAGCACCACAAAGCCCAGCACGAAGTTCATCACCGCGCCTGCTGCCATCACCAGCATCCGCTGCCAGACGGCGGCCTCGTTCAGAGGCTTGCCCGTCCGCTGTGCCAGCACCTCCGGCGGGATGGCCGGGGCGGCGTCCTCTTCGTTCCCGCCCTCGGCCTGCGTGCTCTCGGGGCTTTCCTCCCCTTCCAGCGCCACGAAGCCGCCCACGGGCAGGAGCCTCAGGGTGTACTGGGTGCCCTTGCGGTAGGTCTTGATGAGGGCCGGCCCCATGCCGATGGAGAACTCGTTGACTTGGACGCCGCAGAGCTTCGCCATCGCAAAATGGCCGAACTCATGGATGGCGATGACTGCGCCGAAGATGAGCAGCGCAGCCGCAAAGGTGATGAAAACTGACATTCTTTCTCCTATCTCACAGGTGTGCTCTCACAAAGGCGCGGGCCATGCGGTCGCACTCGTACACATCCGCGAGGCTGTAGCTGCCGCCGAAGCTGTCGCTGTCCACGACGGCCTCCACCAGACGGCCGATGTCGAGGAAACCGATCTTATCCTCAAGGAAGAGCCTGACGGCCTCCTCGTTGGCACCGTTGGCAGCGCAGGGGCCGAGACCGCCCTTCTTGATGGCCTTTTTGCAGGCGGCAAGGCAGCGGAAGGTCTCCTCGTCGGCCACATCGAAGGTCAGCAGCTTGAGGGTGGTAAAGTCCAGCTCCGGCACGACGCCCGGCACACGGGCCGGGTAGGTCAGCGCATACTGGATGGGGATGCGCATATCCGGCACGCCCAGCTGGGCGATGATGGAGTTGTCGCTGTACTGCACCGCCGAGTGGACGATGCTCTGGCGCTGGACGACGATCTGGATCTTCTCGGGGGGGAGGCCGAACAGCCACACCGCCTCGATCAGCTCAAGGCCCTTGTTCATCAGGGTGGCGCTGTCGATGGTGATCTTCGCGCCCATGTTCCAGTTGGGGTGCCGGAGGGCGTCGGCCTTGGTCTTGCCCCGCAGCTCCTCGGTCTTCATCCCGAAGAAGGGGCCGCCGGAGGCCGTCAGCAGGATCTTCGTCAGGCTCTTGGCGCTCTCCTTGTCCTGCAAGCACTGGAAGATGGCCGAGTGCTCGCTGTCCACCGGCAGCAGCCTGACGCCGTGCTCCGCCACCGCCTGCGTCACGAGATGTCCGCCGGTGACGAGGCTCTCTTTGTTGGCGAGGGCGAGGTCATGGCCGCTCTCGATGGCGGCAAGGCTGGCGCCGAGGCCCGCGATGCCCACCACGCTGTTCAGCACCACGTCCGGGCCATCCATCGCGGCGAGGGTCTTCAGCCCCTCGGGGCCGGTCAGGAGCTTGGGCGCGTCAGCGCGGCCCGCCAGTGCAGCTGAGAGCTTCTCTGCCCCGGCCTCGCTGGTCATGCAGACATACTTGGGGTGGAACTCTTCGATCTGCTGTAAGAGTTTATCCGTCTGGCTGTGGGCCGACAGACCGAACACCTCATACCCTTGGGCGCGGATAACGTCGAGGCTCTGGGTGCCGATGGAGCCGGTGGAACCCAGCAGCGTGATTTTTTTAGCCATAAAGCGCTACCTCCTGTTCTTTTTAGTAGTAGAACACTGCGATGACCACCATCGTGACAAAGGGCGCGATGAACATCACGCTGTCAAAGCGGTCGAGGATGCCGCCGTGCCCCGGGAAGATGGTGCCGTAGTCCTTGATGCCGCACTGGCGCTTGACCACGCTGGCGAACAGATCGCCGTAAATGCCCAGCACTGCGGCCACGCAGGCCAGCAGCGCGATGATGATATACATGGACACGCCGATGTTGGAGCGGGTGAACGCCTCCATCCGGTCTGCTGCCACCGAGTAGATGACCGTGACCAGCACGCCGAACACCATCGTGCCCAGCACACCGCCCACAGCGCCCTCCACCGTCTTTTTGGGGCTGACCACCGGGCAGAGCTTATGCTTGCCGAAGGCGCGGCCCGCAAAGTAGGCGCAGGTGTCGCCGCCCCATGCGAAGCAGAGGATGAGCAGGATGAAGAAGATGGCGTCATAGCCGAACTTCTCTACCGGCAGCAGCTCCTTGAGCCGGATGAAGGAGTAAAAGCAGAAGATGACGATGCCCGAAAACATTACAAGGCCGCTGGCTTTCTGGTAGCTGATGACGCCGTTGCGCACCACAAGATAGATGGCGTAGAACAGCACCACCAAGAAGGAGGCGGGCATCACCATCGCCCGGTAGATGCTGTAGCTCGACAGCATGATGAGCAGGGTGTAGGGCACCAGAATGCCCAGCAGCGGCCAGTCCTGTTTTTCGAAGCCCAGCGCAGAGTAGATCTCATGGAGGGCGATGAGGGTGATGGCCGCAATGACCAGATTGAACACCAGCGTATTGAAGGTGAACAGGACGCCCGCAAGGACGAACAGGCCCACCACAGCTGTGATGACTCGTGTTTTCATAGTTTCATGTTCTCCTTTGTTTCGTCCGGGAGCCGCTCCCCTGCTGCGGCAGAGGCAGCGGCATCAGCGCCCGAGGAAATACCGGACGCCCGCCGGGGGCCGCGCAGGCTGCGCGGCATCTGGGTGTGAAACGCCTTACAGGCCGCCGAAACGGCGGGAGCGCCGGTTGAACTCCGTGATGGCGGCGTCGAGGTCGCCGCGGGTGAAATCGGGCCACAGGACGTCCATTTCCACCAGCTCCGAATAGGCCGCCTGCCAGAGCATGAAGTTGGAGAGCCGCTTCTCCCCGCTGGGGCGGAGGATGAAGTCGGGGTCCTTCTGGCCTGCCGTGTACATCTGGGCCGAGAGGGCATCTTCCGTGATGTCCTCCGGCTTCAGTTCGCCCGCAGCCGCCTTGGCCGCGAGGCGCTGGGCTGCGCGGACGATCTCCGGCCGGCCGCCGTAGTTGATGGCGATGTTGATGGTCAGGCCGGTCTTGCAGGCAGAGTCCCGCTCCAGCTTGTTCATCAGCTCCTGCAGCTTAGGCTCCAGCACCGTGCGGTCGCCCATGAAGCAGATGCGGACGTTCCGGTTCTCGTAGTCGAAGCCCTTGATGAGGTATTCGCCGAACAGCCGCATGATGGCGCCCACCTCTTCGGCGGGGCGCTTCCAGTTTTCGGTCGAGAATGCGTAAAAATACACCGACTCCACGCCCAGCTCATCGCAGTAGTCCGCAATGTCCTGAAAGACCTGCGCGCCCTTCTTGTGTCCGGCGGTGCGGGGCAGGCCCCGGCTCTTGGCCCAGCGGCCGTTGCCGTCCATGATGATGCCGATGGACAGTCCCTTTGCAAAATCCTTTGGATGTTCCATGCTCTTCTTCCTCTACGATTCGTCTGGCAAAAAGTGCCGCGCACCTTCTCTCAGCGCACGGCACCTTCCTGCTTACAGCGGTCAGGCTCAGACGGACATGATCTCCTTCTGCTTCTCTTCCACGGCAGCGTCGATGTTCTTCACATACTTGTCGGTCAGCTTCTGGACATCCTCTTCCATGGTCTTCTGGGTGTCCTCGGTCAGCTCACCGGCCTTCTTCATGGCCTTGGCCTTATCCATCGCGTCGCGGCGGACGTTGCGGACGGCGACCTTTGCCTCCTCACCCATCTTGGAGACTTCCTTTGCCAGCTGCTTGCGGCGCTCCTCGTTGGGGGCCGGGAAGTTCAGGCGGATGGTCTGGCCGTCATCGATGGGGTTGATGCCCACATCGCTGGCGAGGATCGCCTTGCTGATGGCACGCAGAAGCGTGCGGTCCCACGGGGTGATGGTCAGGGTGCGGGCCTCGCTGACAGCCACAGAAGCCACCTGCTGGATGGGGGTGGGAGAGCCGTAGTAATCCACGGTCACTTTGTCCAGAACGCCGGGGTTGGCACGGCCTGCGCGCACCGTCTTCAGCTCGCGCTCCAGATGCTCGACTGCACTCTTCATCTTGTCTTCAAATGCCTTGGTGTTGCTGCTCATTGTCCTAGTCTCCTGTTTGTTATCAATTTTCACCAGCCGCAGGACGCGTCTGGTTCATTCTATTGTCGGAAGCGGGGCGGTATGCTCAGCCCTCGTAGACCAGCGTGCCCACATTCTCGCCCTGCACGGCGCGGGCGATGTTGTCGGGGTCGGCCAGATCGAACACGAGGATGGGAAGCTTGTTGTCCCGGCAGAGGGTGGCTGCGGTGCCGTCCATGACCGCCAGACGGTCTTCCAGCACCTTGGTGAAGGTGAGGGTCTCGTACTTCTTGGCGTCGGGGTACTTGTGGGGGTCCTTGTCGTAGACGCCGTCCACCATCGTGGCCTTGAACATGATGTCGGCGCTGACCTCAACGGCGCGCAGGGCCGTGGTCGTGTCGGTGGAGAAGAAGGGGTTGCCGGTGCCGCCGCCAAAGATGGCGATCTTGCCCGCATCCATCGCACGGAGCGCATCCTTGCGGGTGAAGGCCGGGGCCACCTGCGGCATGGTGATGGAGGTGAACACCTCCGTCGGCACGCCCAGCTGCTCCAGCTTGTCGGAGACGGCCAGTGCGTTCATCACCGTTGCCAGCATACCGATCTTATCGGCCAGCGTGCGCTCCATCTTGCCGCTGGAACGGCCGCGCCAGAAGTTGCCGCCGCCCACGACGATGCCGATCTGGACGCCCAGCTCGTGGGCCTTCTTCACGCCGCCGCAGATCGCGTCCATGGTCGGCTCGTCGAAGCCGGTGCCCTTCTCGCCGCCGAGTGCCTCGCCGCTGATCTTCAGAAGGATACGCTGATATTTCAATGCCATAATAACATACACCACCTGTATCAGATTTGGCCGCGCTGTGCGCTGCCGTTTTTATCTCCTGTCTATTTTACAATAAAACTGCTCCAAAGTAAACAGGCAAACGCCAGCTCTTCGGCAAAGGTTTCTCCCCCGGCCCTCTTTGCGCAAAAAAAGACTGGACATTTGCCCCGGAACATGCTATAATACTGCTTGCATCCCGGCAAAATCGAATATGCGGGCATCGTACATCGGCTAGTATATCAGCCTTCCAAGCTGAGGAGGTGGGTTCGATTCCCATTGCCCGCTCCATCTTTTTTAGACGCTGGTTCGTAAAGAATCAGCGTCTTTCTTTATGTTCTGACCCAGTTTTTGACCCGCATTCCATTTCAGAGACCCAAAAGCGGCCCTTTCCCCGAAAAACAGGGAGAGGGCCGCTTTTCTGTTAGATTATAATGTTATTGTCCTCACATACTCCACCGGCTCTTGTTCGCCCGGGTGTCGATGTGCACCCAGCCGGTCTTGCGGGTGGAGTGCTTTGCGTCCTTCGGGTAGCGCCCGATGCCGCCCCGGGCGGGCAGCAGAGTCTCGGCGTAGGCGGCGACCGAGGCCACCGGGGTGTCCTCCACCCAGAAGTCCGCCGCCCGGCCCAGCAGGTGCTGGCTGGACTTGCTGCCGCCGACGGCGGCATTGTGGGCAGCGGTGCGGTAGCCGCTGGTGATATGCAGGGGCTTTCCGAAGTGCTCCCGGATGCACTGGAGCAGCACCACAAGCTCCTCGTCGAGGAGCACGACGTCGCTGCCCTTGCAGCCGAACTCCCGCACCTTGAAGCTGGGCGAGAGCTGCCGGGTGGAGTCCCGGCGGAGGCTGTATTCACAAATCGACATCTTCAGTCCTCCGCTCCGCCCTTCTTCCCGCAGATCTCTTCGAGCTCCGCCTTGGAGAGGATGCCCTTGCGGACATACACCCGCAGCATAGCCTCCGAGATGCGGCCCTGCTCCCAGCGTTCGGCCAGTTTTTCCTTGTTGCTCATGTTTTCGTCTCCTTTCTTATTCTGCATCCGGCAGGCTCAGGGCCACCATGTCTTCCAGCGCGTCCGCAATGCGGGTCTGGTCGGAGACGCCGGTGTCCGCAGGCGGGGCGTCCTCGAAGGCCTCCATGGCGGCGAGGTAGTCCTCGTCGGTGGTGCAGCCGCTGAAGTCACAGCCTGCCCTGCGGCAGCGCTCCACGGCCTCGTCGAAGATGAGGGCCACGCTGCCGTTGATGACACCGCCGCCCACGATCATCTTCGCAAAGCGGCCCCACGGGTAGCGGTCGAGCCACTGTTCGGCGGTGAGCACCTCGCCCACCGGGGTGATCACATCGGAGCTGTTGTCGTAGATCTTGTAACGTGCCATTCTGAGTTTCCTCCTATTCCTTATATGGTATAAACGTCAACGGTGTCATGGTAGAGGCTTTCCGTGTTCCTGCCGCCCGCGAACAGCACATAGTCCCCGACGGCGGCAGCGGCCATGCTGTTCCTCGCCTCGCTCAGAGCAGTGAGGGTCGTTCTGGTCAGCGAGGCGTCGCAGACATCCACCGTGCTGGACTCATCGCCGCCTGCGAAAAATGCATACCCACCGGCCGTCACCGCATCCGGCTGTCTTGCCGCGCTGAGGATGCTGACCGTTGTTTTGGTGAGGGAGGCGTCGTAGACATCCGCATCGGCCGTATCGCCCGCAAAGAGGGCATATCCGCCCACCGCCGCCGCGGCATAGCTGTTCTGGGCACTGCTCAGGTTTGCCGCCGCCGTGAGGGTCAGGGAAGCGTCGTAGGCGTCCACCACAAGACTGCCATCCTTGGGGGTGCCGCCTGCAAAGAGGGCATGGCTCCCGACGGTCGCGCCCGCCGGGAAGAACCGTTTGGTGGACAGCGGCGTGCCCGCCGTCCGGGTGAGGGCCTCATCGTAGACGTCCACGGTCGTGAAAGCGCCGCCCGTGGTAAGGCCGCCTTGTCCGCCTCCGGCAAAGAGCGCACGGGAGCCAAGCACCGTGCAGCCCATCCTCGTCCGCATCCTGCTCAGCGCGGCGGCTGACGTCCGGGTGAGGGAAGCGTCGTAGGCATCCACCGTGTTATGGCCCCCTCGGGCGGTCGGCGTAGCAGTCCCGCCCGCAAACAGAGCATACGCCCCGAGCGGCACGGCGGAATGCAGATACCTCTTGTCCCCCAGCGCCGCCGGGGCCGTCCGGGTGAGGGAGGTGTCGTAAGCGTCCACCGTATTGCAGACCGCGTTCGAGGCCGTGCCAGCGAAGCGTCCGCCCCCGATGAGCGCGCAGTTCCTTGCCGCTGCGGCCTTTGCGCCGTACTTCGGGGCCGCGAGAGGCGCACCCGTCCCGGCATACTCCGGCTCTGCGCTGTAGCACAGCCGCGCCCTGTTCCCGACGCCGACGTACATCTTCCGGACTGCACGGGCCTTGCCCGCCACCCCGACATAGGCTTTTTTCATCCTGCGGGCGACGCCGCCCGCACCTACATAGATTCCCTTTGCCATCTTCTGCCCCCTTTACGCATACACGATGAGCACCTTGTTGGTGGCAAGGCTGCTGCCTGCACCGGGGTCGGCCGTCTGGGCCGCAAAGGTGAATCCGTTGACACTGTTGGCCGTACCGCCCGCCGAGGAAGAACCGGCGTAGCTGTGAGTATGGCTGGCAGCGGCTTTCCCGGCCAACGCGCTGCCGACGGCCTTGGCATCTGCCGCTGCGCCTGACACGGCGAGGGTGGCATCCACCTCCGCCGCCTTTCCCGCCGCGCCCGTCTGGCCCCTCGGGCCTTGCGGGCCGGTCGCACCGGCGGGGCCTGCCGGGCCAGTATCGCCTTTTTCGCCTTTCGGCCCCTGCGGGCCTGTGTCGCCCTTCGGGCCTTGTGCGCCCCGTGCACCGGGGTCGCCCTTCTCGCCCTTGAAGTTTCCCGAGGCGATGCCCTCTTGCAGAGTCTTCAGGCTGCGGGCCGCAGCGGCGGCGCTGTCCGACGCGCTGCTCTGGGCCGTCTCGGCCCGCGCAGCGCTCTTCTCCACGTCAGCACCGGCCTCTTCCAGCTGACCCACCAGCTGCTGCCATGCCGGAGTGCCCGGCGGCGGCAGAGTGCCGTCCTCTGTGCCGGAGTTTGCGGCCACCCGGTAGCGCAGGTCGGCACTGGTGAGGGTGCGGACGCCGTCGCTGCCCTCGAAGGTGATGCATCCTTCGCCGGGCACTGCCGTGACCAGCGCGGGCACCTCCACCACCCCATCCTTCACCAGCGACGCGGGCGGGCTGCCGCCCGGCGTGTGCCAGAACGCCCGGAGGGTCATCCCCTTCCACTCGTCGGCGGTGCTCACCCTCAGCCGGTAGACGCCGCAGTTCCTGCTGTAGCCGAGCTGCAGCGCATCCATGCTGCCCGGCGTCTTTACTGCGCCGGAGGACGCAAGCGAGAGCTTGTATTCTATCATCCAGAGACCTCCTTTTTTGATTCGGCAGATGCTTTTCCGGCAGGGGCGCTTCTGCCATCGCACCCCGCCGGGACAAAAATGCCAAGCGGCTCCCGGGCGCAGTTAACAACCATTACTTGTCATTTTCGTCTTTTCTTGTGCCATATGGTAGCATCTCGCCGCTGCGAAGTCAACAGATTTTGCGAAATAGTCGGAAACTTGTGCGAAAACGCGCAGAAAATCGCGCTTTGCCCCTGTCGCAGGCAAAAAAACGGCCCGGGCCGTGTGCGTACACATCGGCTCGGGCCGGGGCATCTGATTCGATTTTACTGCGGCCGGGGCATCCTGCTCATCTGTCCCACTTGTCGCAGAGGGCGTTGATCTGGTCGGCGAACTTGGCGAGGTCCTTGTTGGCACCGCCCTCGTTGTGCTCGATGACCCGCAGCAGGCGCTTGCCTGCGCTGAGCAGCCGCTGGAAGACGGTGGCCGCACGGGCTGCACCCTCGCTGACGCGGTGCTCGATGCGGGTGCGGGTGCCTTCCTTCAGGCAGACAGCACCCTCGGCCCCGATGGCCCACTGCTCACCGTTGTAGGGCGCACAGGCGGTGAAGCCCTGCTCGGTGAGGGTCTGGGTGAAGATATTCTCCACCTCGTCCTCGCCATGGATGACGAAGACCCGCTTGGGCTTCGGCTCGAAGGAGTTCACCCACTTCAGCAGGCCCTCCCTGTCGGCATGGCCCGAAAGGCCGGTAAGCTGGCAGATCTCAGCCTGCACCTCGATGGACTCGCCGAAGAGCTTGACGTTCGTTGCCCCCTCCAGCAGGGAGCGGCCCAGCGTGCTCACGGCCTGATAGCCCACGAAGAGGATGGTGCACTCCTTCCGCCAGAGGTTGTGCTTGAGGTGGTGGCGGATACGGCCCGCCTCGCACATTCCGCTGGCCGAGATGATGACCTTGGGCACGGGGTCAGTGTTGATGGCGCGGGACTCGTCGCTGGTAACGCTGACCTTCAGGCCCGGGAACTGGATGGGGTCGATGCCCTTGGCCAGCAGGGCGTTGGCCTCCTCGTCGAAGCAGGAGGGGTCGGTATCCTTGAAGATGCGGGTGGCCTCGATGGCCAGCGGGCTGTCGATATAGACCGGGAAGCAGCCGTGGCCGGTGACGAGGTTCTTTTCTTTTATCTCACGGATGAAGTAGAGCAGCTCCTGCGTGCGTCCCACCGCAAAGCTCGGGATGACCACATTGCCGCCCCGGTCGAAGGTGCGCTGCAAAATTTTCGCCAGCTCGCCCACATAGTCGGGCTTGGGGCCGTGGCAGCGGTCACCGTAGGTGGACTCCATAAAGACATAGTCCGCATCCTTCAGGTAGGTGGGGTCCTTGATGATGGGCTGATGGAGGTTTCCGATGTCGCCGGAGAAGACGAGCTTGGTGGTCGCGCCGTTCTCCGTCACCCAAATCTCGATGCTGGACGAGCCGAGAAGATGGCCCACATCCACAAAGCGGATGACGAGGCCGGGGGCAAGCTCGACCTCTTTGTTGTAGTCGAACCCCCGGAACAGCGCGATGGCCGCCTCGGCGTCCTGAATGGTGTACATCGGCTCCACCGGCTCCGCGCCGGAGCGCTGGCCCTTGCGGTTCTTCCACTCGGCCTCGAACTCCTGAATGTGGGCCGAGTCCCGCAGCATGATGCTGCACAGCTCTGCCGTGGGCTTGGTGGCATAGATTCTGCCCCGGAAGCCGTTGCGCACCAGCAGGGGCAGCAGGCCCGTGTGGTCGATATGGGCATGGGTGGCCAGCACGCCGTCGATCTCGCCCGGTGCAACAGGGATGGGCTGGTTCTCGTAGACATCCTTGCCCTGCTCCATCCCGCAGTCGATGAGGTAGCGCTGTCCCGCCGCTTCCAAAAGGGTACAGCTGCCGGTCACTTCGTGGTTGGCACCCAAAAACGTCAGTTTCATAGACACACCTCCAACGGATCTATCCAACTTTGGTGTATTAAGTATAACACGTTTTGCCCCGCAATGCCGCCCAAATCGAAGGCCGATTCTCGGGCAAAACGCCGAATCCTCCAAAAATTTTTTATACAATCTTGACAAACCACCCCCGGATGATATAAACTTAAATCGTATGACGTAACTTCTACAGAGATTCCAAATAGAGAGGTTGTATTTTATGGTTCGTAACGATTTGCGCAATGTCGCTATCATCGCTCACGTTGACCACGGCAAGACCACGCTGGTGGACGCGATGCTGCATCAGAGCGGCGCTTTCCGCGACAATCAGGTCGTGGCAGAGCGTGTCATGGACAGCGGTGACATCGAGCGTGAGCGCGGCATCACCATTCTGGCCAAGAACTGCTCCTGCACCTACAAGGGTGTCAAGATCAATATCGTCGATACCCCGGGCCACGCCGACTTCGGCGGCGAGGTCGAGCGCGTGCTGAAGATGGTCAACGGCGTCCTGCTGCTGGTGGACGCTGCCGAGGGCTGTATGCCCCAGACCCGTTTCGTGCTGCAGAAGGCTCTGCAGCAGAACCTGAGCCTCGTGGTGGCCATCAACAAGATCGACCGCCCCGACGCCCGCATCAAGGAAGTCATCGACGAGGTGCTCTACCTGCTGATGGATCTGGGCGCTACCGACGAGCAGCTGGACTGCCCCATGCTGTTCTGCTGCGGCCGTGAGGGCACCGCAAGCCTCGACCCCGATGTGCCCGGCACCGATCTGGTCCCCCTGTTCGACACCCTGCTGAGCACCATCCGGCCCCCCGAGGGCGACCCCGAGGCTCCCTTCCAGATGCTGGTGTCCTCCGTGGACTACAACGAGTTCGTGGGCCGCATCGGCATCGGCCGCATCCAGAACGGCGTCGCCAAGGTGGGCGAGGAAGTGGTCGTCTGCGACTGGCACAACCCCGACCTGAAGATGCGCGGCCGTCTGACCAAGCTGTATGACTTCCAGGCCAATGGCCGCCAGCCCTGCGACAACATCACCGCAGGCGACATCGTGGCCTTCTCCGGCCTGCCGGACGTCACCATCGGCAACACCCTGTGCAGCCCCTCCAGCGTGGAGCCGCTGCCCTTCGTGAAGATCAACGACCCCACCGTCGAGATGACCTTCTCCGTCAACGACAGCCCGCTGGCCGGCCGCGAGGGCAAGTACGTCACCAGCCGCCAGATCCGTGACCGTCTGCAGAAGGAACTGCTGAAGGACGTCGCCCTGAAGGTGGAGGACTCTGCCACCACCGATTCCTTCCGCGTCATGGGCCGTGGCGAGATGCATCTGTCCATCCTCATCGAGACCATGCGCCGCGAAGGCTATGAGCTGCAGGTCTCTCCCCCGCACGTCCTGACCAAGGTCATCGACGGCAAGACCTACGAGCCTATGGAGCACGTCGTCATCGACGTCCCGACCCAGTATCAGGGTGCTGTCATGACCGGTCTGGGCCAGCGCAAGGCCATCCTGCAGCAGATGGAGTCTCTGGGCACCGACCGCGTGCGTCTGGAGTTCCGTATGCCCAGCCGCGGCCTGTTCGGCTACCGCAACCAGTTCCTGACCGACACCCACGGCGAGGGCATCATCAACCAGATCTTCGACGGCTATGATGTCTGGGCTGGCATGATCGCCAACCGCTCCACCGGCTCTCTGGTCAGCTTCGAGACCGGCGAGGCCGTCACCTACGGCCTGTTCAACGCCCAGCAGCGCGGCACCCTTCTGGTGGGCGCGGGCGAGAAGGTCTACGAGGGCATGGTCATCGGCTACACCGCTTCCGGCGAGGATGTGGACGTCAACGTCTGCAAGACCAAGCACCTGACCAATACCCGTGCTTCCGGCTCTGACGACGCCCTGCGCCTCATCCCCATCAGCAAGCTGAGCCTTGAGGGCTGCCTTGAGTTCCTCGCTCCGGATGAGCTGCTGGAGGTCACTCCCGAGAACCTGCGCATCCGCAAGCAGATCCTCAACCACGAGCAGCGCATGAAGGCAAAGAGCAAGCTGAAGTAAGCTCTTCCCCTATAAAAGCAGCGATCCCGTCCCCTGCATCCCGGATGCAGAGGGCGGGATCTTTTTGCAGCAAAACATCCGCAGCGGCCCGGAACGGGCGCACTGCGGATGTTTTTTCTTATTCTGATGTTCAGCCTGCGTAGGCGCTGCCCGGCGTCCAGACGTTGTCCGCCGCGTACTTGGCGTGGTTGCGCAGATACGTCACCCACGCGCCGTAGCCGTTGCCCGCCGAGAAGTGGACGCCGTCCGGCGCAGCCAGCACCTCTTTCAGGTTGCCCTCGCCGTCGGCCAGCGTCTCCCACAGGTCGAGGTAGACGCAGCCCTTGTCGGCGGCCAGCAGGGCCAGCTGCTCGTTCACCGAGCGGATGATGTCCGAGGCAAGGCCCGGCTTTTCCACGGCCGCCTCGGGGCGGACGGGCGGGATGGACTGGACATAGATGACACACCCCTCGCCCAGCGTCTGGCGCAGGACATCCAGCATCTGACCGTAATAGGCGAGGAAGCGGTCTGCCGCGCCCACGGTGGTCAGGGTATTGGTGCCCAGCAGGATATACAGCTTCTTGGGCTGGGCGGCGGCCAGCACATCCAGCGCCACCTCCGGCCCACGCACGCTGCTCTTGACCGCGCTGCGGTTGACGATGGCGTCCGGGCCGACGCCGGTGTAGCCGCAGATGAGCGCGCCGCCGAGGTTGATGCTGTAATCCGAGAAGCCCACGGTCAGGCTGTCGCCGAGGAAGGCCGCGTCGGAGAAGTAGCTCAGATCGACCTGCCCGCAGGCGGGCTGGCGGATGACGCTGCTGTCGTAGGCCCTGACGCTGTAGGCCCCCGCCGTCTGGCGGGCCGGGCCGAACTGCTCCAAGGTCACGGCGGCGGTGCCGTCTGCTGCCGGGGCGGTGCTGTCGGCGCTGCTGTCCGCCCCGCCCTGCATCGGCAGGGGGGCGAGGATATTCTGCGCCGTGCCGTTGGCCGTCACCGTTGGCAGCTCTTCGGTCTGCTTCTGCCCGTGCTCGAGGATGACCGTGATGGCGAAGCTCACCAGCAGGATGCCCGCTGCGGCCCCTGCGAGCCGTGCGAGGCCTCCCGCGCCGCCCCGCCGTCTCCGGCTGGTGCTGTGATACTCATGTGAAATGCCCATAAAGGTGTTCCCGCTTTCGTTTGGTTCTGATGATAGTCTGCCCGGGATGGGGCGGGTTATCCCCCGCTGCGGCCCGTCAGCGCTGTGTGAACCCTATTTTATCATAATTTTTTTGCCTCTGCAACCAATTAGGGCTTGCATACAACAGGCAAAACGGTTACAATAGGAGTAGAGCAGGTTTTTGCACACATTTCTCGAAGTGCTTGCACGACCTGCTAGAATTTTTGTGCGAGTTGCGGCTGCCGATTGTTGGCTCTGCCCCCGCCTGTACACTGTGCAGGGTGTGCGGGCCTCGGAAGGGACAGGGCGCGGAGCGGCGCTGCGGCGCACAGGAAGTCCAATTTATCGGTAAATGATACAAGGAGGTTCTCATGGCCAAGAATGTGATCATCGGCCAGAGCGGCGGCCCCACCGCCGTCATCAATTCCAGCCTCGCGGGCGTCTACAAGGCCGCCTGCAGTCTGGGCGCAGACAAAGTCTACGGCATGAAGCACGGCATCGAGGGGCTGCTGAAGGAGGAGCTTGTGGAGCTGAACGTCCTGCTGGACGACCGGCTCAGCATCGAGCTGCTCAAGCGCACGCCGTCCAGCTATCTGGGCAGCTGCCGCTACAAGCTGCCCGAGCCGGAGGCAGACTCCACGCCCTACGTCAAGCTGTTCACCCTGTTTGACAAGTACGACATCTGCGCAGTGTTCTACATCGGCGGCAACGACTCGATGGACACCATCGCCAAGCTCAGCCGCTACGGCACACAGGTGGGCAGCACGGTGCGGTTCATCGGTGTGCCCAAGACCATCGACAACGACCTCTGCCTCACCGACCACACCCCCGGCTACGGCTCTGCGGCCAAGTACATCGCCACCATCCTCAAGGAGGTCATCCGCGACTCTTCTGTCTATGACATCCGGAGCGTGACCGTGGCCGAGATCATGGGCCGTCACGCCGGCTGGCTGGCCGGTGCGGCCTGTCTGGCGGGCGGCGACGACTGCGACGGCCCCGACCTCATCCTTCTGCCGGAAGTCCCCTTCGAGCCGGACAAGTTCCTCGCCAAGGTGGACGAGCTGCAGCGGGTGAAGTCCAATGTCATCATCGCGGCCAGCGAGGGCGTCAAGACCGCCGACGGCACCTACCTGTGCGACCTCGTCTCCACGGCAGGCCAGCTGGACGCTTTCGGCCACAAGGCCATCCTCAGCGGCACCAGCCGCTATCTGTCCGACCTCATCCACGACAAGCTGAACTGCAAGAGCCGCGCCATCGAGTTCTCGACGCTGCAGCGCTGCGCCAGCCATCTGGCCAGCCGCACCGACGTGAACGAGGCTTACGCCGTGGGCGGCGCTGCGGCGGCAGCAGCCTTTGCCGGTGAGACGGGCAAAATGATCGCGCTCAAGCGCGTATCCGAATATCCCTACCAGTGCATCACCGAGGCAGTGGACGTCCAGAAGGTGGCAAACCTTGAGAAGAAGGTGCCGCTGGACTGGATCGCCCCCGACGGGATGCAGGTGACGGCGGCGTTCGAGGAGTACGCCCGCCCGCTGATCCTCGACGAGGTCACTCCCGTCTACGTCAACGGCACGCCCCGCCACATCTGCCTGTAAGGGATCGTCTTTTTCCTTTCCCCGCGTCTGTTTTCGTGCACCTGCACGTTTAAAATAATGCCGAAACAGAAAAACAAAAAAGGAGAAATCATCATGGGTAAAAATGCAATCGTTGGCCAATCCGGCGGCCCCACCTCTGTCATCAACGCAAGTCTGGCGGGCGTGTTCGAGAGCTGCAAGAGCCGTGGCGCAGACATCGTCTACGGTATGTGCAACGGCGTGGCCGGTCTTCTGGAGGAGCGGGTCGTTGACCTGTCCACCCTGCTGACCGATGACCTTGACATCGAGCTGCTCAAGCGCACCCCCTCCAGCTTCCTCGGCAGCTGCCGCTACAAGCTGCCCGACTGGCACACCGACGAGACTGTGTACAAGAAGCTGTTCGCCATCCTCGAGAAGCTGAACATCGGCTACTTCTTCTACATCGGCGGCAACGACTCGATGGACACCATCGGCAAGCTGGCGGAGTACGGCGAGCGCATCCAGAGCGACATCCGCTTCATGGGCGTGCCCAAGACCATCGACAACGACCTGATGGTCACGGATCACACCCCCGGTTACGGCTCTGCGGCCAAGTACATCGGCGTGGTGATGAAGGAGATCATCCGTGACGCCACCGTCTACGGCACCAAGTACGTCACCGTCGTGGAGATCATGGGCCGCAACGCCGGCTGGCTGACCGCCGCCGCCGCGCTGGCCAAGAGCGACGACTGCGAGGGCGTGGATATGATCTGCCTGCCGGAAGTCCCCTTCAACGTGGAGCACTTCGTCGAGAAGGTGCGGATGATGCAGGAGAAGAAGCCCAGCATCGTCATCGCTGTGTCGGAGGGCGTCAAGCTGGAGGATGGCCGCTACGTCTGCGAGCTGGCAGATGACGTCCACGCAGTGGATGCCTTCGGCCACAAGGCCCTGACCGGCACCGCCCGCTATCTGGCCAACGTGGTGGCCCGCAATCTGGACACCAAGACCCGCTGCATCGAGCTTTCCACCCTGCAGCGCTGCGCCGGACACCTGACCAGCCGCACCGACATCACCGAGGCCTATCAGGTCGGCGGTGCTGCCGCCAAGGCTGCTTTTGAGGGCGTCACCGGCCAGATGGTGGCCCTGAAGCGTATCTCCAACAGCCCCTACCAGTGCACCACCGAGCTGCACCCCATCAGCGAAGTGGCAAACCTCGAGAAGAAGGTGCCGCTGAGCTGGATGAACGAGAATCATACCCAGATGACCGAAGATTTCCTCGCTTACGCACGGCCTCTCATTCAGGCTGAGCTGACCCCGCTGTACATCGCCGGTCTGCCTCACCACATCTACATGAAGACCCAGAAGTAAGCTTCTGTTTCGCAATGGCACCCCTGCATCTGCGGGGGTGCTTTTTTTGTACGGAAACGACTCGAATTTACCTGTTTTTTGCTTGTGTTTTACACAAGCCTGTATTATAATATAGATATATCTGCGTCGTCCGCTGTTGGACGGCGCGTTTTTTCGTGAGTGATCTTCTGATCTTCGAGGAGGCAGAGTATTTCCATGACACAAAATTCCCGGACCGGCGATCTGACCAGCGGCCCCATGCTGCAAAAGATCATCCTGTTTTCCCTGCCGCTGGCGGCATCCAGCATCCTGCAGCTGCTGTTCAATGCGGCTGACGTGGTGGTCGTGGGCCGTTTTGCGGGCAGCACGGCGCTGGCGGCCGTGGGCTCCAACGGCGCACTCATCAACCTGCTGGTCAACCTGTTCGTGGGCCTGTCGCTGGGCGCGAACGTCGTCGCGGCCCGCTGCTTCGGCGCAAAGGACGAAGAGGGCGTCCACACCACCGTCCAGACGTCGGTGACGCTGGGCCTCGTCAGCGGCCTCTTTCTGGCCGTGGTGGGCATCTTCGCGGCCCGGGGCCTGCTGGAGCTGATGAGCTGCCCTGAGGACGTCATCGACCTGTCCACCCTCTACCTCAAGATCTACTTCATCGGGATGCCCATGACCATGTTGTACAACTTCAGCTCGGCGCTGCTGCGTGCCGTGGGCGACACCAAACGGCCTCTGTTCTGTCTGGCCGTGGCGGGCGTCATCAATGTGGTGCTGAATCTCGTCTTCGTCATCCTCTTCTCCATGAGCGTGGCGGGCGTCGCGCTGGCCACCATCATCAGCCAGACTGTTTCCGCCTGCATGGTCACGGCCCTGCTAGTGAAGGAGAAAGGCCCGCTCCACCTCGACCTCGGCCATCTGGGCTTCCACGCGGGGGCGCTGGGCCAGATCCTGCGCATCGGCCTGCCCGCCGGCTTGCAGAGCACCGTGTTCAGCCTCTCCAACGTCGTCATCCAGTCGGCGGTCAACTCCTTCGGCTCCACCATCGTGGCGGGCAACTCGGCCGCCTCCAACCTCGAGGGCTTCGTCTACACGGCCATGAACGCCTTCGCGCAGGCCGCCGTCACCTTCACCAGCCAGAACATGGGCGCACGCCGCTACGACAACCTCGACCGCGTCATGCGCAACTGTCTGCTCTGCGCCGCCGTCACCGGCCTCGTGCTGGGCGGTGGTGCCTCCCTGCTGGGCGAACAGCTGCTCCACTTCTACTCCTCCGACGAGGCCGTGGTCGCGGCCGGTCTGGCCCGTATGCATATCATCTGCACCACCTACCTGCTCTGCGGCTGCATGGACGTGCTGGCCAGCTGTCTGCGCGGACGGGGCTACTCCGTCCTGCCGATGGTGGTCAGCCTCGTGGGCAGCTGCCTGCTCCGTCTGGTCTGGATCGCCACCATCTTCCAGCTGTTCCGCTCGACCACTACCCTCTATCTCAGCTACCCCATCAGCTGGATCCTGACGGCGCTGGTGCACCTCGGCTGCCTGCTGGTGGTGCGGCATAAGATGAAGCAGGAGATCTCCCTGACGAAGGCGGCATAATATTTTTCAACTGATAATCGATAAAGGCCGGAGACCTCTGCGATAGAAGTCTCCGGTCTTTTTGTAGCTATTCCCTTATTGATTCCTTCCTGATTTTCTGTATAATATTATCTATACAGTATTTCCTTCATAAATGAAAGAGAGTTTCTTTTAATGTGCTACGCTGATTTGAAAGCAAAACGATTAAAATACCATATCAGTCAATCGAAATTAGCTGTTGCTTCTGGCTATACAAAAGCCGCTATTTCCTCTTGGGAACGAAATAAAGTTATTCCTTCCCCTTACGATTTAGAAAAGCTAAATGCTATTTTAACGCAACTTATCGACGCCATCAATGCAGGCACTTTAAATATTCAAAAAAAATCAATTCGTCCTTCTCAATTCGCTTCCCATGCGCTTCCCAAAAATATAAAATCGCCCGAAGAATACAAATCTCTGCTTTCTGCATATTCTCCTTTATCCTACAACCCCTATCGTGCAAAGCTATCTGAGCTTTACAAATGTGCTCAATGTCCAAAATCTAGCGCTTCGCCAAAGGCTATTGCTCTCTTCTCCGGGTGTGGTGGAATGTCATTGGGTTTTGCTTCCGCCGGCTTCAACGTCATCGGACATGTTGAAATTGATGAATCTGCGTGCCAGATTTATCATCACAATTTTCCTCACAGCACTTTACTCGCACATGATATATGCTCCATAACTGACAAAGATTTATTCTCTTGGCAACAGCAATATGGGCCTATTGATTTGATTATCGGCGGTCCACCATGTCAGGGATTCAGTCTTGCCGGTAAACGTGATCCAGAAGACGTGCGAAATCAGCTTTACAAATATTATGTTCACATCGTATCTGTTCTGCGTCCTAAAATATTTGTAATGGAAAATGTACGCCTCCTTACTTCAATGAAAACATCGGATGGAGAATTATTTATAGACTGCATTCTTCGCGCCTTCTCCTCAACCGGTTACAGTATTACACGACATGAAATAAATGCTTCTGATTATGGCGTTCCCCAAACCCGCGAACGCCTTTTTCTCGTTGGCGTCCGTAGCGACTTAAACAAGAAATTTATTTTTCCTGACAGCATACCTTCTGATACACAAAAATTGACTTTTCGTGATGCTACTTTTGATTTGCCTTTCTTGGAGTCTGGAGAATCTTCTCTTGACCCGCTTCATTGGAGCATTTCTCATCCAACTCATGTCATCCAGTGGCTAAAAAATGTTCCTGAAGGTCATAGTGCGCACGAAAACATCGACCCTGCACTTAGACCTCCAAGTGGATTTAATACCACCTATAAACGCATCCGTTGGGACGAACCTTGCTCTACAATCTCCACAAATTTCAGTATGATTTCCGGATGTCGTAATGTTCATCCTTCTTCTACACGTTCTCTTACCATCCGGGAAGCTACCCGTGCACAATCTTTTCCCGACGAGTTCATTTTTACCGGAAAATGGGGAGACATCCGAAGGGCCATTGGCAATGCTGTTCCCCCTATTTTGGCTGCCTGCATCGCAAAAGCTTTATATCAACAATTCTTTGACATCAAATCTTTCTGAAATATCCTGCTTTCAAATTGAATTGCAATTGTGTCGGATGCTGTCTTTGGCCACCTCTTTGAAATTGAATAAAGCCAAATCTAGGTGCATAATGGATTTTGTTATTGTTCTTATAGGTTCCCTTCCTTATCACATACGGTGAAAGCTCAAAACCACTATACGCCTTTGATATGGCAACGATTTCTTCCATTGAAAATACTGCTATATCACATTGTTCAAAATCACTATACCGAACTGTTTGATGCAGCAAATAATCCGGTGGATACGGGTCATCTTTGTATGCTTTCTGGAAAAGAAGCATCGTAATATAGTCCTGCCATACGGTAAAAATTTCCTTCCACTCCTGCTGAGCTTCGCAAGGCAATTCTTCCCAATAGAAACGGTTCGGGTCTGAATTACGGCAATTCAACTGCTGGGCAGTCATAATATCGAGTGGACGAAATCCTATATCTCCACAGAACATCGACATTCCCTGCTCTCCCATCGAACTGACACTTATTCCATTTGTTCTGAGCAGATAACAAAATGCTTTTGCAGTAGTAAAGTACATTTGGTCGTTTGTTGGAGTCTTCTTATTGCAATTTTTTACTGACACACCAATAGTTTCCAATCCCCTGCTACTTGTTATCTGCAAAAGGACATCCGACTTACATTTCGTAATAGGATTTCCTTCTTCGTCCTGCAGAGCATCCCCTACTCCTGATGTTGCAAGTCCACCCAGCCACCATGCTTTTACATCATAAACATTGACATTCCTGTCATTTGCTATATATTGTAAAAGAATCTCTGCTGGACTTCCACAAAAAACATGTAGTGTATTCCCTTCAACCGGATAAAACAATTTATTGTCAAGCTCATTGATGTGCTCTGTCAGTGTTTTTTCAAATTTATGTCCCTTCTTCCGACCTTCTGTTCCTGCAATGATTTGCATCTGGTGCTCTGGACTCGTTGCATTCAAAGCCATTGTTTTTCTCCTTTTGTTACATTTATAAGCCTTCAAACAGTTCACTGAGCGAAATCTCAAGTCCATCTGCAATTTTCTTAATATTGCAGATGGATATATTCCGTTTTCCCGCTTCTACAGACGCAAAATAGGTTCTATCCATTCCTATCTCAAGCGCAAATTTTTCTTGACTAAGTCCTTTTTTCATCCTTAGTTGTTTGATTTTCTTTCCAAGTTCGACCGTAATCAACTCAATTCCCCCTTCATTTGAAGTATATAGGTAACCGGCTTTTAAGTTAACGGACTATAAGCAACATTGTTAAAATACTCCTGTTTCAGCGTACTTCTCTGAATAAATAGCACAGGAACCCGAAACCGTTTAACACCTCGATTGGCATTCAAACTGGTTCCGGGTTCCTGTATTTATACTATTCTTTTGTCTTAAATGCTATTTTTGTTTGACGGCTCCCGCCTACTTTAATCTCTTCGCCAGCAGATACCGGTCATAGCCGCCGTACATCTCCCGGCGGCAGACGATCTCGAAGCCGCAGGCGAGGGCGTTGCGGAGGCTGTACTGGTTGTCGGGGCTGACGGTCGCCCCGATGCCCACGATGCCGGGGCGGAGCCGGGTCAGGGCTGCTTCCAGCAGCTTCCGCTGCAGGCCGTTGCCCCGGTAGTCGGGATGGACGATGGCGCTGTCCGCGTTGGCCCAGCCGTCCCACGCGGGTTTGGGGATGCCCATGAAGGCGGCATAGTTGTGCTCGTCCTGCCCGCAGTAGCGCAGGATGAAGTAGGCCCCCAGCCGCCCGCCGTCCCAGCCGCCGATGCACAGGTCGTCCCGCAGATAGCGGGCGATATTTTCCAGCGTGTCGGGCACGAACTGCTCCGGATGGGGCATCCCGGCCCGCACCTCGTTCTGCAAAGCGTAGAAGGCGGCGGCATCCTCCGGCCCGGCGGGGCGCAGGGTCATGGTGCGGCTTTCGGGCCTGCCGCACCCTTTGTGCAGAAGAACTTCCATTCTTGCTCTATCCCTCCAAAATAAAATCATACTTTCCGGTCGATTCCAGTATAAATGCCGTTTGAAACATTGTCAATTTATGTTATAATATTTGTAGAAAAAGTTTCTGCCGGGCATCCTTGTGCCCGGGCAGGGCTTTTTTCTGAAGTCCAGGCAGGGCCGCCCTGCCCGTGTACCGGAGGAAACGAACCATGAGAGATCCCAGCTTATCCCCTTCCAGCCGCTTGGGCGGCGCTGTCATCAGCGACCGCATCGTCAGCGCCTTGCTGGAGGAACTGCGCACCGGCCGCTATGCACAGGCCGACCGTCTGCCTGCGGAGGTGGACCTTGCCGCCGAACTCGGCGTCAGCCGCACCGTCATCCGAGACGCCCTGAGTGAGATGGAGCGTGCGGGCTACATCGAGCGGGTGCGCGGCATCGGCACAGTGGTCAACCGGAGCGTGCTGGGCCTGCGCAGCCGCTTGGACCAGAAGCTGGAGTATTACCCGCTCATCCGCAGCTTTGGCAGCTACCCCCACGCCGACGGCATCCAGATCTATCCCGTCCGCGCCAACGAAGAGCTGGCCCGGGAGCTTGCCATCGAGCCGGGCGACGAGGTGATCTGCATCAAGAAGCGCATCCTCGCCGACACCACCCCCGTCATCTACTCCATCGACTACCTGCCCCGCGCCCTCTTCGGCAGCCGGGACTTCACCCGCATCGACCTGTCGGGCGACGTATTCGAGGTCTTGGAGCGGGAGTGCCGCCAGCAGGTGGCTTCCAATGTGGCCCACCTCAAGGCCAGCTGCGGGGACGAATCCATCCGCGCCGCCATGCGTCTGGCCCCCGGCGAGGCCATGCTGCTGCTGGATGAGATCTGCTACAACCGGCTCTGCCATCCCGTCATGCGTTCGCTGAGCTACTACACGAATTTCTTCGACTTCTCGATTCTTCGAAAGCTTCTTTGACGGAGGGAAACAAAACACTATGCGTCATCTGATCGATCCGTTGGATCTCAGCCAGCAGGAGATCACCTCTCTGCTGGATTTGGCCGACCACATCTGCGCCGACCCGGCCGCTTATCAGGATGTGGCCGCCCACAAAAAGCTGGCCACCCTGTTCTACGAGCCGTCCACCCGCACCCGCCTCTCCTTCGAGGCCGCGATGCTGAACCTCGGCGGCCATGTCCTTGGCTTCCCCAGTGAGAACGTGTCCAGCGCATCCAAGGGCGAGAGCGTGGCCGACACCATCCGCGTCGTGTCCTGCTACGCCGACATCGTGGCCATGCGCCACCCCAAGGAGGGCGCACCGCTGCGGGCCAGCCGGTACTCCCGCATCCCTGTCATCAACGCAGGCGACGGCGGACACCAGCACCCCACCCAGACCATGACCGACCTGATGACCATCCGCCGCCGCAAGGGCCGTCTCCACGACCTGACCATCGGCCTGTGCGGTGACCTGAAGTTCGGCCGCACCGTCCACTCCCTCATCAAGACGATGGCACGCTGCGAGAACATCCGCTTCGTCCTCATCAGCCCCGAGGAGCTGCGCGTGCCCGACTACATCATCACCGACGTCCTCGAGGCCAACCACATCCCCTACAAGGAGACCCGCAGCCTCGAGGAATCCATGCCCGAGCTGGACATCCTCTACATGACCCGCGTCCAGAAGGAGCGCTTCTTCAACGAGGAGGACTACATCCGCCTGAAGAACAGCTACATCCTCACCAAGGACAAGATGGCCCTCGCCAAGCCCGACATGGCGGTGCTGCATCCCCTGCCCCGCGTCAACGAGATCGCGCTGGATGTGGACGACGACCCCCGCGCCGCCTACTTCGAGCAGGTGCAGAACGGTGTCTACGTCCGGATGGCACTTATTATGACACTGCTGGGCCTTAAGGACCCCAAAGCAGACAAGGAGGACAACTGAAATGCTGAACATTGATGAGATTCAGAACGGTATCGTTATCGACCATATCAAGGCAGGTACGGCCATCGGCCTGATGGATCTGCTGGGCATCAAGGGCAACCGCACCTCCAGTGTGGCTCTCATCCAGAACGCCCGCAGCCACAAGGCTGCATCGGGCCGGAAGGACATCATCAAGGTGGAGGGCGACGCCTCTTGGCTCAACCTCGACGTGCTGGCCTATCTCGACCCCGACATCAGCGTGACCGTCATCGAAAATGGCCGGGCCATCAAGAAGGAAAAGCCCCAGCCCCCCAAGCGTCTGGTCAACATCGTGCGGTGCAAGAACCCCCGCTGCATCTCCTCCATCGAGGAAGAGTGCGACCAGATCTTCGAGCTCAGCTCCAACGGCAAGTATCGCTGCATCTACTGTGAGCAGGAGCTGCAGGTCAAGCCGGAATGATCTCCTACTGAACACAGCGCCCCCGTCAGCCATGCACTGACGGGGGCGCTTTTACGTTATGATGTGATTTTTAATGTCCAGATTGTGCCAGCGTGCGGCCATCAAGCTTCGCCCATTCTCTGCGGCCATTGGACGAACGGCCAAGTATAATAGATGCCGCAGCAGAGGCACTGGTGAATACATTGTCCTCGGCAAATACGTTATTCTGTATTATACCGATCCCTAGCAGAGTTTTTCTCTGTTCCACATAGTTCTGCGGCAATCCACTCGTCACATCTGGGGCAATGCGGCTGCCCTTCAATACCAGAAAACAGTCTTTATCGATAGGATACCCCATAGCGCTGCTCCCGCGACCAGCCAGCAAAAACAGACCTTCGTCTGTCCCACTTTGCCGGGAAGGATTCAACTCCCACTTTTCTGCAAACACGTCGCTCAGCATCGCCTGCCGCTTTTTCACAACATCCGGCGTCCATACAGGCTCATTGATGACCTGCGTCGTGAGAACATAGGAACTCGTGCCGCCTTTTGACTGGAAATATTTTTCCTTCTTGGTCGCGAAGCCATAATTCTGTGCCGCAGAATTTCTCTGCCGGGTCAGCGGCACAAGATTTGCGATGCGGTTGAGCCAATATTTACGCTCCTGCTCATCCGGCCAGAGTTCCAGCCAACTGCCATGGACAGGAGGATGCTGCGGCAGGACATGCTCGATGGTAAACAGCTTCTGATTATACGATGCCCCGCCGTCACTCATGAAAGAGTCCAGCCGCTGGATGATGTAGTTACGGCGCTGTGCGGTCATCGTATAAATTTCGCCATCCAGTGTCTGCTGGAATTGTTCTTTTTCCCAGTCAGTAAGCTCAATGTTTCTCAGTGGATCAGCCAGCGTGCTGTCAGGCCGACTTTCCATTTCCACCAGAAGCCATTTATACCGGTCTACGCGGTGGTTGACATCCTGCGCGGTCACCAGTAGATAAGATGCCAGCCTTTCCAGCTTTCGGATAAACCAGAGAACGTATTTCGAATCATTCGGGTGCTCTGCGAGAAATTTGATAGCAGGTGGCATCCAGTCGGAGTTATTGGTCTTGTTCAGCCAGAAAAGCAGCCCGTTTACCTCGTCTGCATGATGCGTAGCAGTGAACTCGCAATTTTTCAGCTGAACGTAGGCATTCGTATAAGGTACAAGATAGTCATCGATCAGCTGTTCCGGGGATACCGTCTTTAACACGTACTCTTCAAACTCTTCCCGAAGGGTCTTTTTCTGGCGTTCCTTTACAAATATAGTACGGGTGTGAGTAAACACTTCATTGAACCCGTCACGTCCTGTCAACTCCTCCAGCCCTTCCCATTTTTCCGTGTAGCCCTGCTGTTTTTCTTTGGGAAGACTTCCAATAACAGTCGATTTGATGATGTCTGTCGGCAATAAGTCGAGTCCCCTGCTGTTCATGACCGTAAAAATACGGAATGCGGATTCCTGACTCGGCGTCGAAACGACCACCAGATAGCAACGGGTCAGCAAAAACTGTGTAAATCTTAGCCGATCATCGTCATTGCTGAACATTTCAGCAAAACTCTCGCGAAGCACAGCGCAGTTTTTCTGGATATGCAGCTTTGCCTCGGTGTCCAACACCGCCGGATCCAGCTGCCCCAATGCGTCCAGCTGAATATTCTGGATGTACTTATGGAAAAACGGCTGGTCTTTTTCCTTGAGGAATAATCTCGGCTGGGCCTCGATGCCCTCCAATACATTGCCCTTTTCCTGCAAATATTTTTTGCAGTCCATCTTATAGTCTTCGTTGTCAAATGTGTCGGCAAGAACTGCAAACAGGATGGACAGTGTCGTCAGGCGCTGCTGTCCATCGATGACATCGGCATAGCGGTTCTGTTCATCCTTGATAAGGACGATGCTACCCAGAAAGAAATTTTCTGTGTTCTCTGTCTGGAAAAATCCATATAAATCATCGAACAGCGCGCCCGTTTCATCTTCCGTCCATGCATAAGGGCGCTGGTAGCCCGGGATATGATACTCAAAATCCGAGCTGAATATCTTGGAAAGCGGATATTCTTTTCCGGTTATCTTGCTGCTTACCACACTGCTCATAGCAGACCCTCTTTTTTTGTTGCTTTCGTACATCCGTTGTGTTTGCAGTATCCCTCAGACCTTCCGCCGCAGCAGGCTCAGGGGCGGCAGCTCGGGGGTGGGGATGGTGTAGTGCTCCATGGCGTGGGGGGTGGACTCCACCAGCTCACCGGCCTCATTTTTGATCCACGCGGGGGTCAGCGGGATGCTGCGGCCATCCGGGCAGAGGGCCTCCAGCGTGTCGCCGAGGCTCCACTTGCCCCGCTGCTGGCAGCTGGCGACGCCGTTCTCCCAGCCGTCCACGGTGCCCACGAACTCCCACTCGCGGATGTAGGTGGCGCTGTCGGTGGCCTGACGGGCCTGCTCCCTGCCAAAGTAGAAGCCCGGGGAGTAGTGGCGGTGGCTGGTGCGGGTCAGCTCGGCCAGCACCTCCTCCGGCAGCTCGAAGCTCTCGTTCATGGGGTCGGCCAGATACTGGTCAAGGGCGCGGCGGTAGGCGGCAGTCACGCTGGCGACGTAGTAGAAGGTCTTGGCGCGGCCTTCGATCTTCAGGCTGTCCACGCCCGCCTTGCAGATGAGGTCGAGGAAGGGGGCGGTGCACAGGTCGTTGGCGTTCAGGATGTAGCTGCCGTCCTCGTTCTCGCCGATCTCGTAGAGCTGGCCTGGGCGGGTCTCCTCGCTGAGATAATACTTCCAGCGGCAGGGCTGGGCGCACTGGCCCCGGTTGGCGTCGCGGCCCGCCATGTAGTTGGAGAGCAGGCAGCGGCCCGACACGCTCATGCACATGGCACCGTGGACGAAGGCCTCGATCTCCAGCTCCGGCGGGGTCTTGTCCCGGAGGGTGGCGATGTCCTGTAAGGTCATCTCCCGGGCCAGCACCACCCGCTTCGCGCCCATGTTGTAGGCGGCGCGGGCTGCGGCCCAGTTGGTGATGCCGGTCTGGGTGGACATATGGACGTCGATGTCGGGCGCAAAGGTCTTGCAGGCGTCCAGAACACCGAGGTCGGCCACGATGAAGGCGTCCACACCGGCGGCAGCCGCGTCCTTGATGGCCTGCGGCAGGCGGTCGGCCTCCTCATTGGTGGGCAGGGTGTTCATGGTCAGGTAGACCTTGCGGCCCCGGGCGTGGGCGTAGATGACGCCCTCTGTCAGCTGCTCGGGGGTGAAGTTGGTGGGTGCAGAGCGCATCCCGAACTCGGGCAGGGCGCAGTAGACGGCGTCCGCGCCGTAGTTGATGGCGTACCGCAGGCGCTCGAGGTCGCCCGCCGGGGCCAGAAGTTCCGGTATCTGTAACATGATATTCCTCTTTTACGTTAAGCTTTTATTGACTTTTGCCGCCGCATCGCAGTTTTTCTGATGGTCTGCGTAGGTGCGGGCGTAGTAGTAGTTTCCCTTGCGGTCGGTGACGAAGAAATAGGCGTCCTCTGCCTCCTCGTCGGGCTGGGGGGCGAGGGCGGCGCAGAGGGCCGCGATGCCGGGGTTGGAGATGGGTCCGGCAGGCAGGCCGGTGCAGGTGTAGGTGTCGTAGGCCGTCCGGATGTTCTCCGGGATGCTGTCCCAGCCGCCGTAATAGGGCGCGACCCAGTTCCAGAGATAGTTGTTGTCGGCGTCGCTCTGGACGTAGCTGGAGGTGTTGCTCTGGAGCTTGGGGTAGGGCGAACCCTCGGCCAGACGGTTGCGGAACACCTGCGCCACGTTGTCGTCCTGCGCGTTGCCCGCCTCCTCCTGCACGAAGGACGCCAGCGTCACCACCTCGGGCAGGGTCATCCCCTGCTCGTCCATCGCCGTATACATCTCGTCGGTGATCTGCTTATCGAAGTGGGCATAGAACGTCTCCACATAATGATGGACGGTGTCGTCCTTCAAAAAGTCGTAGGTGTCCGGGAAAAGATAGCCCTCACACTTGAGGAAGCGGTCGGGGGCGTCCTTGTCGTCCGGGACGTACTGCCAGAACCGGTACGAGCTGAAATCGCCGGTGTTGGCCTCCGCAAGGAAGTCCTCGGCGCTGCACAAGCCCGCGTCCTCCATCTTCCGGGCGATGGCGATGGCCGTCGTGCCCTCGGGGAAGGTCAGCCGGACGCTGTCGGCCTGCGCGTAGGCAGAGAGGGCCGCGATGATGGCATCGTAGGAGCTGCCGGGGGCAAGCTCGAACTCTCCGTATTGGAGCTTCGCTGCCGCGCCCTGCCGGCCCACATACCAGCGGAAGAGGTGGGGATACCGGATGACGCCCGCCTCCTTGAGGCGGTTGGCGATGGCGGCCACGCCGCTGCCCTGCGGGATGCTCACGCTCACCGCACTCTGGGCAGACGCGCTGCCGTTTATTTCTTTCTTCGCGGCCAGCAGACAGCCGCCCGCCGTCAGGATCACGACCAGCAGCACAGCTAATATAACTTTTGCTGCTCCGCCTTTTTTCTTCTTTCCTTGTTGTGCCATACGCACTCCTTTATCGTCCGTTCAGCTCTCCATCATCAGCCGCATATAGCTCTCTTCCACGTCGAAGGGTTCGGCGTCGAACCGGATCATGCCGTAATCCTGCCGTCTGCCCTCGCCGAGGAAGAGGTTCTGGGCCGCGCCCACCGTGATGACGGCGCGCTCCACGATGACCTCCTTCTCCCGGGCGGCTTCCATCAGCACCTCGGCAGAGCGGTCGTCCTCGGCCATCATCTCCACAAAGTAGAGGGTGTCCTCCCGGCGGAAATAGACGCCGTAGCCCTTCCCGCTGGACACGATGGTGGCACCCCGGGCGTAGAGGTCGCCCAGCACGACGGCCATCCGCTCCGGCGGGAGCTGGACGGTGTCGGGGCAGAAGCGCTCCCGCAGCTCACAGAGCTTGCGGGCGGTGACGGAGTCGAACTCGGCCTGACTCCACAGGTTGCGGGACACCTCCCGGGGCAGGCAGCGGAGGGGGAAGGCCCAGCGGAAGCCCTTGCTTTCCAGCAGAGCGGCCTGCTCCTGCCCCTGCGGCACAGCCACCGTGAAGCCCGCCCCCCGCAGCTTCTGCTGGGCGCAGAGATAGTCCACGAGGCCCGCGAGGAGCAGCTCACCCTTCCCGCACAGGCCATAAAGATAGCTGCCGCTGCGGCCCCTGAGGGTGACCGGCACGGCCAGCGCAGCGGCCTCGAGCCGTCCGTTCTCCTCGGCGACATAGACATTCTCCACCCCGGCGAACTGTTCCAGAGCGGTCTTGGCAAAGGCGGCGCTGTCGCCCCGCTCTGCCTGCCACAGTGCCACGACTGCCGCCTCTTCAGACGGCTGCATCAAACGATACATCGATAGTATCCCTCCCTTTTTCGCGGTTATCCGAGCACGTTTCCGGCCAGCGCCTGCACCTCGGCCTGAATGTCCTCGATGGTGCGCATGGCCCCGTCCGCCGTGCAGTGGACGGTGGCCCAGCCCAGATGCTCCGCGCAGTACTCGGCGGCGCGGCGGCTGCGGGCCAGATATTCGGTGTCCTTTTCGTGGACGTCCTTCCTGCTCTCGTCGCCGTGGTAGCGGCCGGTCATGAGCTTCTGGCTCACGGCGGGGTCTACCTGTAAGTAAACGACGGCGTCCGGCGCGGGCAGGCCTAAAAGCTGGTACTCATATTCGAAGGCCCAGCGGAGGAAGCCGTCCCACTGGTCGGGCGGGAGCTTGGAGCACTGGTGGACGGCGTTCGACGTGGTGTAGCGGTCGGCGATGACGATGCCGCCCGCCTCATAGAAGCTGCCCCATTTGGTCTTATAGCTGGCGTACCGGTCCACAGCGTAGAAGCTGGACGCGGCGTAGGGGTTGACGTCGTCGGGCCTGCTGCCGAACTGGCCGGAGAGGTACATCTTTACCAGCGCGCTGGAATCGCTCTCGTAGTCCGGGAAGGTGATCTCCATCACCCTGCGGCCGCTCCCGGCCAGATGGGCGGCCAGAAGCTTTGCCTGCGTGGCCTTGCCGGAGCCGTCCAGACCCTCAAGGACGAAAAGCCTGCCCTTGCTCATTCTGCCCTCTCCCCTTTCAGCGCGGCGTACCGGGCGCGGACCTCAGCGGTGCGGCCGCAGCACATCCTGCCCTCCGGGCAGGGGCCGGACACGCAGGCCGGGCCGGCGGTGCGGAAGAGATGGGGTGCCACCGGGTAGACCAGCCGCAGCATCTCCTCGGCCAGCTGCCGGATCTCCCACTGGGCGCGGCTGCAGCAGCGGAGGTGGAAGAAATTCTGGAGGCTGCGGGCGTTCATGGTCACGACCATCTTGGTCTCGCAGGCGTTGGGCAGGACGAAGCGGGCGTCCTCGTTGGCCTGCTTGGAGGCCTTGGCCCGGGCCTGCTTTTCGGGCAGGCCCTCGGCCATCAGGCGGGCGGTGTGGCCCTCTTCCAGCTTCTGCACAAGGTCGAGGTAGCGCTTGGCATCCTCGTCCATGCTCTCGAGGAAAGCCGCCTTTGCCTCGGGGATGGCCTCGATCTCGGGCGGGATGACGTAGCGGAAATCGTCCAGACGGACGTACCGCTGGCTCTGGACACTGAAGGACGCGATGCGGTGGCGGGTGATCTGGGCCAGCAGGGTTCGGCTCACCCCCTCGATGCCGAAGGTGAAGCTGGCGTGCTCGATGGGGCTGGCGTGGCCCACGTCGCTGAGCATGGTCAGGAAGCGGGCGGTCTTTTCCTCATCCAGCCCGTCCAGAAGGTCGGTGATGTGGGCGTCGGAGTAGCAGAGCTTCGCCGCCGCCGCCACCACCTTCTCCGGCTCCGGCGTGTGTGCGATCAATCGGACAGTCATCATTTTTTCTCATTCCTCCGTCGTTATCTTCACAAGGGGCGCATAGTTTGCCATGGTCTTCTTCACGCCCACCTTCTCGAAGCGGATCTCCACGATCTGGTCGCCTGCGGCGGGCTTGACCTTCAGCACCTCGCCCCGGCCAAAGACCTTGTGCTCCACGATGTCGCCCGGCTCGTAGTGCTTGGGGCCGGTGGAGGCGGGACGGGGCGCAGGAGCAGCCGGGCTTACGCCGCCGCCTGCGGGCCGGACCGGCGCTTTGGGGGCCGTCGGGCGGCCATAGCCGCTGCCGAAGCCGGACGGGCCGGAGCTGCTGCCATAGCCCGACGCGGTACTGCCCCGGCCCGCATAGTCCGCGCCGAAGCCGCGGTTTCCGGACGAAGGGGCGTTGTATTCCTGATTGAGGTAGCCACCGCGACCGGAGGCCGAACGCCCCCAGCCGGAGGGGCCGGAGTAGCCCGACGCACCGCCCGGGACGGTGTCGCTGCCCCAGCTGCTGCCCCAGCCGCCCAGACGGGAGCGCTGCTCCAGCACCGGGCTGCGGGTCTCCTCGAGGTACTCCGGCTCGATTTCCCGGAGGAAGCGGCTCGGCTCGTTGCGCTGGGTGCGGCCATAGAGCATCCGGGTGACGCTGTTGGAGATGTACAGCTCCTTCTTGGCGCGGGTGATGCCGACATAGGCCAAGCGGCGCTCCTCCTCGAGGTCGGCCTCGGAATACTTGCTCATTTCACTGGGGAAGACCCCCTCTTCCATGCCAATGAGGAATACATAGGGGAACTCGAGGCCCTTGGCGGAGTGGATGGTCATAAGCACCACCTGATCGGCGCTCTCGTTGTAGCTGTCGATGTCGCTGATGAGGGCGATGTCCTCCAAGTAGCCCTCCAGGGAGGCCTCCTCCCCGTGCTGGTCGCAGTAGCTCTTGACGTTGTTGACCAGCTGGCCGAGGTTCTGCAGGCGGTCGGCGGCGTCCTCATGGCCCTTGGCGGCGTCGGCCTCCAGCATGGCGCGGTAGCCCGTCAGCTCGATGACATCGGCGGCGAACTCGTCCAGCGTCTTCGTTTCCAGCGACTCCTGCAATTTCTGGTAGATGTCCCAGAATTTATACAGCGGCGCGATGGCGCGGCTGAGCTTGGCGTACTGGTCGGCCTGCGAGATGACGTCCAGCATACTCACGCCCTGCTGGGCCGCGAGGTCGGCGATGACCTCGACAGTCGTTGCGCCGATTTTACGCGCAGGCTCGTTGATGATGCGGCGGAGGCGGATGTCATCCCGGGGGTTGGCCACGATGGACATATAGGAGTGGATGTCCTTGACCTCCTTGCGGTCGTTGAAGCGCTGGCCGCCCACGATCTTGTGGGGGATGCCGGCGCGGGTGAAATAGCTTTCGATGGGGGCCGACTGGGCGTTCATCCGGTAGAGGATGGCGTGGTCGGCCAGATGGCCGCCCGCCTTGAGGTGCTGACCGATGACGTCGGCGATGTGCATGGCCTCATCCTGCTCGTTCTCGGCGGTGTAGACCTGCACCTTGTCGCCCTCGCCGTTCTTGGTCCAGAGGGTCTTGCCCTTCCGCTCGGTGTTGTGCTGGATGACGCAGTTGGCGGCGTTCAGGATATTGGAGGTAGAGCGGTAGTTCTGCTCGAGGCGGATGGTCTTGGTGCCCTTATAGATGCGCTCGAAGTTGAGGATGTTTTCGATGGTCGCGCCCCGGAAGCGGTAGATGCTCTGGTCGTCGTCGCCCACGACGCAGATGTTCTTCTCCGGGCCGGTGAGGAGACTGACGAGGCGGAACTGGGCCACGCTGGTGTCCTGATACTCGTCCACCAGCAGGTATTTGTACTTGTTCTGGTAGAACTCGCGGACGTCCTCGTGCTCCGACAGCAGGATGACCGTCTGGTAGATGAGGTCGTCGAAGTCGAAAGCACCAGCTTCTTTGAGCTTCCGCTCATAGGCGGCGTAGACCTTGGCCGCGAGGGCGCCCTTGGTGTCCCGGGCGGGGGTGCGCAGGGCCTCTTCGGGGCTGATGAGCTGGTCTTTCCAGCGGCTCATCTGGTTGATGGCGCTCTTGATGGGGAAGAACTTGTCGTCCACGCTCAGCTCCTTGTACACCGTCTTCATGACCCGCTGGGCGTCGTCGGTGTCGTAGATGGTGAAGCTGCGGGGGTAGCCGATCTCCTCGGCCCAGCGGCGGAGGATGCGGACGCAGGCGGAGTGGAAGGTGGAGGCGAAGACCTCATCCCCCTCTTCCCCGCCCAGCATCCGGCGCAGGCGCTCTTTCAGCTCTCCGGCGGCCTTGTTGGTGAAGGTGATGGCCATGACGTTCCAGCTGCGGACGGCGTTCTGGCGGAGCATCCCGTCCAGCCACACCGGGGCGTCGGTGCCGGTCATGATGGCGGTGCGCAGGGCCTTCACGTCCTCCTCCGTGACCTCCCGGGGCGTCCATTTCGAGCCGTGGGCCGAGCCGAAGCGGATGAGATTGGCGATGCGGTTGACCAGCACAGTGGTCTTGCCGCTGCCTGCCCCCGCGAGGATGAGGAGCGGGCCGTCGGTGGTGAACACCGCCTGCCGCTGCATCTCGTTCAGCCGTCCGAACTGCTTTTCAATATAGGTATCACGCAAAGCGCAGAATTGTTGTGCGAGATCTGTTGCCATTGTTTCACCTGTTCTTTTCGTTCATTTCTGGATAAACCACTTGATTTATAGTATATCACATTTCGAAAAAGTTGTACATAATAAGAGGAAACTCGTCGGGTAGAGCTGCGGGGGCTTGGCGGCGGTGCACGGGCAGGCTGTCCTCCGTACAACCTCTCAGTCTCGTCGCAGGCTCCTCGCCAGCTCCCCTTGTAGGGGAGCCTCTGGCGAAGAGGGAAACTTTCCGGGTAAAGGCAAAACCTTCCGGTATGCCAAGGCCTCCCCTCGATAGGGGAGGTGGCACGCCGCAGGCGTGACGGAGAGGTTTCGTTCCGCTGCGGCTCACGGTCAGGCTCACCTCCGTACAACCTCTCAGTCTCGCTATCGCTCGACAGCTCCCCTAGTAGGGGAGCCTCTGGCGAAGAGGGCAGCTTTTCAGACGATTCCAAAAGCCCCAAAACAAAAACCGCCCCATCGCGGAAAATACCACGATGGAGCGGAGATATTCAGGAAATGCTTAGCCGAAGATGTTGATGAGGATACCAGCAGCGACGGCAGAGCCGATGACGCCGGCCACGTTGGGGCCCATGGCGTGCATCAGCAGGAAGTTGGAGGGATTCTCGCTCTGGCCCACCTTCTGAGAGACGCGGGCAGCCATAGGCACAGCGGAAACGCCTGCGGAGCCGATCAGGGGGTTGACCTGACCGCCGGTGAGGATGTACATGACCTTGCCGCAGATGACACCGGCAGCGGTGCCGAAGGAGAAGGCGATGAGGCCCAGCACGATGATGAACAGGGTGCGGTTGTTCAGGAAGGTGTTGGCGGAGGTGGTGCAGCCGACGGACAGGGCAAGGAAGATGGTGATGATGTTCATCAGCTCATTGCCAGCGGTCTTCTGGATACGATCCACGACGCCGCACTCCTTCATCAGGTTGCCCAGCATCAGCATACCGACCAGAACGGCGGCATCGGGCACGATGAGGGAGACGATGATGGCGACCATGATGGGGAAGATGATCCTCTCGGTCTTGGTCACGGTGCGCAGCTGCTTCATCACGACGGTACGCTCCTTCTTGGAGGTCAGAGCCTTCATGATGGGGGGCTGGATGACGGGCACCAGAGCCATGTAGCTGTAGGCCGCGACGGCGATGGAGCCAAGCAGCTCAGGCGCCAGACGGGAGGTGACGAAGATAGCGGTGGGGCCGTCTGCGCCGCCGATGATGGAGATGGCGGCGGACTGCTTCTGGGTGAAGTCCACCAGACCGGTCGCGGCCAGCAGACGAGCGCCCATATAGGTGCCGAAGATGCCGAACTGAGCGGCAGCGCCCAGCAGCAGGCTCTTGGGGTTGGAGATCAGGGGGGCGAAGTCGGTCATGGTGCCGATGCCGAGGAAGATCAGCGGCGGGTAGATGCCCAGCTTGACGCCCATGTAGAGCATATCGGCCAGACCGCCGTTGTTCAGGATCTCGATCCACATCGGGTGCTCGAGGCCGTCACCGACGAAATACTGCATATGGATGACGCCGCTGCCGGGGAGGTTGGCCAGGATCATGCCGAAGGCCATAGGCAGCAGGATCAGAGGCTCGAACTCCTTGACGATCGCAAGGTAGAGCAGGAAGCAGCCCACGTAGATCATCACGGCGTAGAGCATACCGCCCGGCTCACCGAACCGGGCAAAGCCGGAACTCTGGAAAATACCGACCAGAGTATCAATAAACTGAGTCATGTTTTTCCTCCTGTGTTAAAAGGGCGCAGTGGTGTCGTTGACGCCAGCCTTGCCCCAGCCATTCTTGCCGCGGCGGACTGCCTTCAGCACGTACTTGCCGTTGCCCATAGAGTAGATGGCTGCCATGATGGCTGCCACAACGTCGCCGGGGATGCCTGCCTCCACCTGCGGGGCAGCAGCCTTTGCGGGTGCGGCAGCGGGCGCAGCGGCCTGTTTCACAGGAGCAGCCGGTTTTGCAGCAGACGCAGCCTTGGCGGCTGCCTTCTTGCTGTTCATGGCGTCAAAGATCTTGCCCTCCAGCGTGATGATGGCCATCAGCAGGACGAGGATCAGAAACACCAGCACAATACCGGTTATGGTAACGATCACATCATAACCTAAATCCATGGTCTTCCTCCTAGTTACTTTTTTCTTTGCCGGCCGCCGGGCGGACAGCAAAAACCGATTTGAAAGTATTATACAATATTTTCCGGGTCGATTCAACAACTATGAACAAAAATCATGTTCTTCTTCACCAGACTGTGAACAAGCCCTCAGCGGCGGCCCATGCGGGGGGTGGCGTCGGTGAAGCCGGTTTCCAGCTTGTCGCCCATCCGCAGGCTCATGGCCGTGCCCAGCGCCACGCAGTTGACGGGGTCGGGCGAGACCGTCACCTCCACCTTCAGCTCCTGACTGAGGTACTCGGGCAGGCCGTGGAGCTGTGCGCCGCCGCCCGTGAGGACGACGCCGTTGCGGTAGATGTCACCGGCCAGCTCGGGGGGCGTCTTTTCCAGCACCTGATGGGCGGCGGTGCCGATCTGCTCGCTCAGGCGCATGACCGGCTCGTAGAGGTCGGCGGTGGAGACGTTGACCCGGACGGGCAGGCCGGTGAGCAGGCTGCGGCCCTTGATCTCCATCGTCTCGTTGAAGTCGGCCTTCTGGGGGCAGCAGGCCACGTTCTTTTTCAGGTTCTCGGCGGTGCGCTGGCCGATGGCGATGCTGAACTTGTTGCGCACGAACTTGAGGATCTCCTCGTCGTAGTGATTGCCCGCGACGCGGACGCTGGTGGCCTTGACCTTGCCGCCGAGGCTCAGCACGGCGATGTCAGTGGTGCCGCCGCCGATGTCGATGATCATCCGGCCATCGGGGACGGTGATGTCGATGCCGGAGCCGAGGGCGGCGGCGATCGGCTCATCAATGAGGTAGACCTGACGGGCACCGGCGGCCATGACGGCCTCCACCACAGCGTCGCTCTCGATGCCGGTGATGGCGGCGGGCACGCAGACGGCCACCCGGGGCTTGACCATGTGGGAGCTGTAGACCTGATTGACGAAGCGGCAGATCAGCTCGCGGGTCATGGTGTGGTCGCTGATGACGCCGTCCTTCAGCGGGAAGATGGCGGAGATGTAGTTGGGCGTGCGGCCCACCATTGCGAGGGCCTTGTCTCCTGCCTCGAGCACGCAGTTCTTGCGGGTGTCCACCGCCACTACGCTGGGCTGGTTGAGGACGACGCCCTGCCCCTCCTGCGCAATGATGATGGTCGTCGTACCAAGATCGATACCGATGTCGTTCTGTGCCATAGTCGTGAATTCCTTTCTCTGCTGCCCCATTCTCTATTGCGATCGCCCATCTCCGGGCGAGGGTCATCAAAACACATTATAGTATAGCATATCTGAGGGGAAAAAGAAACCCTTTGCGGGGGCTTTGCGGCGGCGCACGGACAGGCTGTCCTTCGTACAACCTCTCAGTCTCGTCGCAGGCTCCTCGCCAGCTCCCCTTGTAGGGGAGCCTCTGGCGAAGAGGGAAACTTTCCGGGTAAAGGCGAAACTTTCCGGTATGCCAAGGCCTCCCCTCGATAGGGGAGGTGGCACGCCGTCAGGCGTGACGGAGAGGTTATCCCCGCCTGTGGCTCACGGGCAGGCCGCCTGTCAATCCTCTTTTATCTTTCCTGCTCCGACGGCAGAGCCTCCGCCAGCAGGGCCGCGAGGCCGCTGTAGCGGAGGTTCTGGCGGACGTTGGACATCATCCGGTTGACGACGTCCCGGCGGCCCACCACGATGCAGAGCTTCCGGCCCCGGGTGACGCCGGTGTAGAAGAGGTTGCGGTAGCACAGGCGGGGCGGCACCTGCGCCGCCGGGAGGATGACCGCCGGGAACTCGCTGCCCTGACTCTTGTGCACCGTGATGGCATAGGCGATCTCCAGCTCGTTGAGGTTCTCGGCGGGATAGACCAGCCGCCGGTCGTCCATCCGCACCACCATCGAGCGGCTGCGGGGGTCGATGGACTCCACGATGCCGATGTCGCCGTTGTACGCCCCTACCCCCTGCTCTCCGCCGATGCGCTGCCATGTGATCTCGTAGTTGTTGCGCACCTGCATCACCTTGTCGCCCACCCGGAAGACCCGGGCCGCGCTCTGCAATTCGGGCCTGCCCTTCTGGGGCGGGTTGAGCAGGGCCTGCAGCTCCACGTTGAGGGCCTGCGTGCCGGTGGGGCCGAGCTTGGTGGGGCAGAGCACCTGAATGTCCTTCACCGGGTCGAACTGGTAGCTGCGGGGCAGGCGGGTGGTCACGAGGTCGCAGACGAGCTTTTGCGCCGCGTCGCCGTCCGACTCAAGGAAGAAGAAATCGTCCGTTTTGCCGCCCTTTTTCAGCGGCTCGCCCGAGATGATGTGGTGGGCGTTCTCCACGATGAGGCTCTGGGCCGCCTGCCGGAAGATCTCGTTGAGGCAGACCGTGGGCACCAGCCCCGAGCGGATGACCTCGCCGAGGATATTGCCCGGGCCGACGCTGGGCAGCTGGTCGGCGTCGCCCACCATGATGATGCGGCAGCTGTACCGCAGGGCCGCGATAAGGGCCTGAAACAGCCTGACGTCCACCATGCTCATCTCGTCGAGGATGACCACATCGCATTTGAGGAGGTTCTTGTCGTTGTGGATGAAGCTGACCACGCCGCCGGTGTAGTCCACCTCCAGCAGACGGTGGATGGTGGAGGCCTTGCGGCCCGTCAGCTCGCTCAGGCGCTTGGCGGCCCGGCCCGTGGGGGCGCAGAGGGCCACCCGCTCGGCCTGATCTTCCAGAAGCTGCAGGATGGCGTTGACGGTGGTGGTCTTGCCGGTGCCGGGGCCGCCGGTGAGGACGAGGCAGTTTTCGGTCATGGCCTTCCGGATGGCCTCCCGCTGCAGGGGCGCGTAGGCGAAGCCCTGCGCCAGCTCTAAGATCTGGATGTTTTTGTCGAGGCCGTGGGCCGTCTGCTTCCCCCGCTTCGTCAGCAGGGCCAGACGGTCGGCGATGTCCTGCTCGGCGGCCAGAAGGTCGGGCAGGTAGATATATTCCGTGCCGTCGAAGGTCTTTTCCGCCAGCGTCTCCGCCCCGAGGCAGCGGGCGAGGGCCTCGTCCAGCTTTTCGGGGGGCTGGTGGATGAAGTTCGAGGCCGTGGCCAGCAGCTGGGCGCGGGGCAGGCAGGTGTGGCCGTTGCCCGCGTTGTGGCGGAGGGTGCGCAGGAGGGCGGCTTCCAGCCGCTGGGCGCAGTCCCCTGCCATCTGGTAATACTGGGCGATGCTGTCGGCGTGGCGGAAGTCCAGCTGAAGCGGCTCGCCGCAGAGCAGATAGGGGTTCTGCTGGATGGCCGTCATGGCCCCCGGGCCGAAGGTGCGGAAGACCTCCATCGCCCGGCGGGGGCTGATCTCGAACTGGGCCAGATAGGCGATCAGCTCCCGCATCCCGAACATCCGCTTGAACTCCTGCTGGATGCGGTCGGCCTTGTCCGCCGAGATGCCCGGGATGAGGGTGAGCTGGGCGGGGTCGTTGGCGATGACCTCCAGCGCCGCCGCGCCGAACTTGTCGATGATCTTGTCCGCCGTCCGTGCGCCGATGTAGGGCAGCGACCGGCTGGCGAGGAAGGCATAGACGGCCTCGAGGTCTTTGGGCATATCGGTCTCGCACTCCTGTGCGTGGAACTGCCGCCCGTAGGTGGCGTGGTTCTCGTACCGCCCCCGGCAGACGACGCTCTCCCCTGCATGAAGCTCCCCCACCACGCCGCAGACCACCGTTACCACACCGCCGCCCGATACCTCGAACACGGTGTAGCCGTTGTCCTCGTTCTGGTAGATGATGTCCTCCACCGTGCCTTCCAGCTGTTCCAGCTCCCGCTCCATCGTCCCGCCTCCTCGTTTTTGACACAACTATATATAGTATAGCGGTTTTGGGGGGATTTGTAAATATGGGAGAGCTTTGAAGGCTCTCCCTCTGGGAGAGCTGTCACCGAAGGTGACTGAGAGGGCAAGCCCGTCTCCCAAGAGCATCTACACAGCGATACGCACCGGCTTTTGTCAGAGCGATGCTATCGCTGCGCTTTTTGTTTTTTCTGTAGCGTCCTAGCCCTCTCCGTCATTGCTTCGCAATGCCACCTCTCCCATAGGGAGAGGCACTGGCGTGCCGGGCCACTTTCCGCTGGACGCTGGAAGCTCAATATGGCATAAAAGATAGTGCCCTGCTACAGAGGGCAGCAGCTTCGGGACAATATTCCTTGTCAAGCTGCCGTGAATCTCTGTAGCAGGGCACTACTGTTTACGATAAAATCAAACTTTGCTCGTCCCGCGTGGGCCTGACCGGCCTGCCAATGGCTCTCCCTCTGGGAGAGCTGGCGAGCGGAGCGAGACTGAGAGGGCTAGGATGCTGGCGAGGACTCGCAGGCGCAGCGATAGCATCGCTCTGACGGAGAGCCTGCTTATCGCTGTATGGCGGCTCTTGAGAGACGGGCTTGCCCTCTCCGTCATTGCTTCGCAATGCCACCTCTCCCAAAGGGAGAGGCTTGAGCGAAGCTCCCCCTCAATCCTCCACCCGCGCTGCGGCAAGCTCCTTTGTCAGGCGCTTGCGGACGGCGAAGTAGGCCGGGATGAGGAAGAAGCAGGCGAAGAACCATGCCACGGGGTTGGCGATGCAGGCCGCGAAATAGCCCCAGAGGGGCACGAACCAGCAGCCCACCATGACGCGGGCCACCATCTCGGCCACGCCTGCGAACATGGCAAGGCCCGAGTAGCCCAGACCCTGAATGGTGTAGCGGTAGATGATGAGGACGGCCAGCGGGATGTAAAAGAGGCTGTTCCAGAAGATGAAGCTCCGGGCGTTGGCCATGATCTCCACCTCGCTGCTCTCGAGGAAGAGGCTGATGAGGGGCACGTCCATCACCCGCAGGATGAGGAAGGAGGCCACGCTGTAGACGCAGCCGATGCCCAGCGCGGTGGTGACGCCCTTGTCCACACGCTTCAGGTCGTGGGCGCCCATGTTCTGGCTGGCGTAGGTGGTCATGGCGGTGCCGATGCTCTCCAGCGGCACCGAGAGGAACTGGGCCGCCTTGCCGCCTGCGGTCTGTGCGGCCACGATGCTGCTGCCCAGACCGTTCACCGCGCCCTGCAGCACGACGCTGCCGATGGCGGTGATGCTGCACTGCAAGCCCATGGGGATGCCCATGTTGCAGAGCTTGAGGCAGTGGCTGGCGCTCAGACGGCCCTCTTCCCCGCTCCACTTCAGCTCCGGGTAGTGGCGGACGATGTAGACGAGGCTGCCGATGCCCGCCACCGCCTGACTGAACACGGTGGCGAAGGCCGCGCCGAAGGCCCCCATCCGGAAGATGAGGATGCAGAGCAGGTCGAGGCCGATGTTCAGCACGCTGGCCACCAGCAGGAAGTACAGCGGCCGCTTGCTGTCGCCCAGCGCACGCATGAGGGCGCTGGTGACGTTGTACAGCAGGGTGAAGGGGATGCCCCAGAAGATGGTGCGGATGTAGATGTCCGCGATGTCGATGATGTTGTCGGGGGTATTGGTCCAGACCAGCACCGCCCGGGTCAGGGCCACCGTCACCACCGTGAGCACGGCGGCGAAAAAGAGGCTCAGCCAGACGGTATTGGCGGTGTAGCGCCGCATCTCGCGGTAGTCCTTCGCGCCGAAGGTCCACGAGATGGGGATGGAGAAGCCGCAGGCGATGCCGTTGACGAAGCCCAGCACCAGATAGTTCAGGCCGCCCACGCTGCCCACCGCCGCCAGCGCATCCACGCCCACGAAGCGGCCCACGATGATGGTGTCGGCCAGATTGTAGAACTGCTGGAACAGGCTGCCCAGCATCAGCGGCACCGCAAAGGCAAGGATGAGCCTGAGCGGGCTGCCCTGTGTCATGTCTTTTGTCATACAAAGCCCCTCCCCGGGCGGTCACTTAACATTTCTTTGCCGGATTTTTGCCGACAAAAACGCCCTGCCGGACGAGGGGCAGGACGTTTTGCGTTTCATGAGTGGTATTATACTCAGCTCATCGTGATTTTGCAAGGGGTTTTGGGCAGATTTCTTCGTACAACATTGCTATTTTCTATCGGCGGTTTTTGGTGATTGTGCGCAGTGGAGCGGCAGGTCTGCCCCTGCGCAGGACCCTCCTGCTGCACTCCCTCTCAGCGCACGCTCTCAGCCTTCATAATCGTAATCCCGTACGGAGTCATAAAAAGAATTCCACCAAGCATGATCCGGCGACTGACTGACCCTTATCCATTTTCTTGTCTCCCAATCTGCGGAGTCATAAAAGGGATCCCTGATCCGTGTCTGCAGGATTGGTTTCCAATATAACTGATCACCCTCCTGCACCGGCTGCCACTCCCACCAATAATCGTCGCTGCTCCCCATCCATTTTCTTGTCTCCCAATTTCCTCTCAAATCCGGCGGCTGACTGTCATCCTTGCCCGGCTTCCACACCCAGTCACCCTGACTGTCCGTTACCCATCCGCTTGTCTCCGGCTGCTGGGCGCTTGTTTCCGGCTGCTGGACCGTGGTAAGGCTGTCCGGCGAGAGAGTCGGGAGACCGCTGAGGTCTCCGACGGAGGAGGCCGGGTCGTCCTTCTTGCCGTCCTGCTTCCCGCCCGCGAGCTTCACGATGTTGCCGGTAAATGTCTTCCACACCGTCTGGTCGGAGGCGGGCTTCTTCGGCTGCTGGGCCGTGGTAAGGCTGTCCGGCGAGAGAGTCGTCAGCCCGCTGAGGTCACCGACGGCACCCGTTCCCGGCTGAGTCAGCCCGGGCTGTCCGCTCAGGGAGCCGCCTTCCAGACCGGAGATGACAACTCCCCACCATTGCTCTTTCTCCTGCCTGCGGCGGGCGATGGCCTCCTCCACCCGGGCAGTCTCCTGTGCTTTCTCTTCCTCATCGCCAACGTGGTACACGAGGACCAGTTCCTTGCCGTTTTCGCGCAGGACGGTCTCATCCGAGAATGTTTTTCTATCATATCCCGTCTGCCCCACAACACGGAACCGATAACGCCCTTCATGGGACAGCTCGAGTTCGAATGCACCCTTCGCGCCGACCAGATCTTTGATCCGGGCCAGCGGAATGACTGCCTCCATCTCCTGCCCTTCCCCATCAAGGAATCGGACGCGGAGTTCATCGACCTCCTTTGCAAGCTCCCGCAGCGAGTCGCCTGTCATCCAAAAGAGCGAACCGTGGGCATCGAAGCGCAGGACCTTGTTGACCGGGTCATACTCTGCCGTGGTCACATCTGCAAGCTCCTGTGTGCCATCCGGATGGGTGATCACGCCCATGGCCTCGTACATCTGCTTCACACGGCCCGGCACCTCGCCAGCCTGCGTGTCCGGAGCGTCGTCCTCGTCGTCGTCCTCGTCGTCGTTGTTCTCGGTATCATCGGGCTGTTCCGGCTTGTCCGGCTTGTCCGGCTTGTCCGGTTTGTCCGGCTTGTCCGGCTGCTCCGGCTGGGAGGGCGTCCGCCGGTCGTAGCTGTAGTCCTCCATCTTCTTCCCGTCGGGGTCGTAGCGGGTCAGACTGCCGTTGTGGCCGCTGGAGAGGACGTCATTGGAGATCTCGCCGACATCTCCGCCGCCGATGGCCGCAGTTTTGCCGCCGGTGCTTGCTCCCGCCTTGGCCTCCACCTCGGCGTCGCCGGAGATGATGATGTGATTGGGGTTGTCGGGGTTGCTGGGCGGCGCATCCGGGTCTATCTCGCGGCCTTCCGTGCCTGCGCCGTCGCCGATGCCAGCCGCGCCGGGGCGGGAGGGATCCAGTTTTTCATCCATATCGCCGCCCGAGGCCGACACCTTGCCGCCGGAAATTTCGATGTCGCGGCCTGTGCCGTACACACCGCCGCCGATACCGGCAGCGCCCTCGCCGCCCACGGCCTCTATCGTGCCGCCGGTGATCTTGATGTTGCTGCCGGTGCTCTCCATTCCTCCGCCGATGCCTGCGCCACCTTTGTCGCCGCCCTCGGCGGTGAGGGAGCCGTCCTTGCCCTTGTCGTCCTTGATGGTCAGGGTGCCCTCTGGCTCGTGGCCGTCCTTCTCGAGGCCCGCATTGTAGCCGCCGCTCTTCAGCTCGTTGTCGCCGTCCAGCTCGATGGTCACATCGCCGCCGCCCTCGACCCGGACAGCAGCTTCGCCCTTATCGCTGACGTCGATCTTCAGGTCGTCGAAGGTGACGTCCACGTCGCCGCCGGAGGTGTCGATGGTGACGGTGTTCTCCTCCGACTTGCCGGTGATGACGGTGTCGGTGTCCTCCACATCCTTCTCGCCCTGTGTGACCCTGTTCGTGCCTTCGGCGTCGCCCGCCTTCACGGTGATGTCGCCGTCGGCGATGTCCCATGTTCCCGCATAGGCCGGGATGCCGGAGCTTACCACAATGCCCGCGATGACGGCGGCGGCTACGCCCCGCCGGAGTGCGCTTTTCAGTCTCATAGTACGTCTCCTTTCGTTCTGTGTATCATGCAATGCCGTCGCTGCGGCTCAGGCGCTCCGTGCGAGGGGAGTAGACCGGAACGAGCAGTGGCTTATCCTCCTCGGGAGCGGTGTCCTCAAATTGGGAAGCCAGCTGTTTCAGGGACTCGTCAAGCCCGATTCTCGGCGTTTCCTCTCTCGCAGGCTCGAGCCACCAATCCAAACTCGGGTGGTCGTCCCTTTTTTTCGCGAGTTGGAAGTCCATCTCCCGCTTTTGTTTCAGTAATTCGTCGAGTTCACGTCTGAGTTCTTCACTCGTTTTTCGCTCTACCTCTTCGTGTTCGTGGGTCAATATCAGCCACTCCTCCACCTCTGGTATCCACAACTCCCGAAAGCGCTCCGACAGGTCATCCCGCGTTTCGCCGTCCAGCCGCTGGATGGTGACCCGGCTGGAAAAGAAGCCCTTGACCACCATGCCGCCGGGCAGGGGTTCGGGGGCATTCTCCTGTGCCGGGGGCGGGTCGTCATCGTCGTCGTCCTCGTCCTCCTCCGGCTGGGGCGTAGGGGTGGAGGTGTAGTCGTAGCCCATCCCCTCCATCTCGGTGCCGTCCGCGTTCAGACGGGTCAGCCGTCCCCCCGTCACCTTGTGGTCGGCGTCAGAAAGGGCCTCCGTGGGCACCTCGCCGTAGCTGCCGCCGATGGCCGGGACCTTGGCGTCTGCCACCTGACTCCCCGCCTTGGCCGTCACCTCGGCGTCGCCGCAGATGTAGAGTTTTCCCGGGTTCGGGTCGTCGGTGTCGTCCGACGCGCGGTATGCGCCGTCACCGATACCTGCCGCGCTGCTCCCGCCCACAGCCTCCACCGTACCGCCCCGGATGGTGATGTTGCTGCCGGTACTCTCCTTTCCGCCGCCGATGCCTGCGCCGCCGTCGCCGCCCTCGGCGGTGAGGGAGCCGTCCTTGCCCTTGTCGTCCTTGATGGTCAGGGTGCCCTCCGACTCGTGTTCGTTCTTCTCGAGGCCCGCATTGTAGCTGCCGCTCTTCAGCTCGTTTTTGCCGTCCAGCTCGATGGTCGCATCGTGGTCGCCCTGCACGGTGACGGCGGCATTGCTCTCCCGGACAGGGCTGTCATCGCTGCCATTCCCCTCCTTCTTGCCGCTGACGTCGATCTTCAGGTCGTCGAAGGTGACGTCCACGTTGCCCTCGGAGGTGTCGATGGTGACGGTGTGCTCGTCTGATTTGCCGGTGATGACGGTGTCGCCCTCATCTTTTACGAAGTCGTTATCGCCCTGCTTGACGTTGTTCGGCCCCTCGGCGTCGCCCGCTTTCACGGTGATGTCGCCGTCGGCGATGTTCCATGTTCCCGCATAGGCCGGGATGCCGGAGCTTACCACGATGCCCGCGATGACGGCAGCGGCTACGCCCCGCCGGAGTGCGCTTTTCAGTCTCATAGTCTGTCCTCCTCTGGTCTGTTCGTCATTCGAGAACCGGTCTTTCTTGATGCAAATTTACCAAAAAATCAAGAGGATGTCAATAAAACCTGCGCGAATGGGGGTGTTTTCGGCGTGAGTGGCACAAAAGGGGCTAAACCTCTCCGTCACGCCTACGGCGTGCCACCTCCCCTATCGAGGGGAGGCCTTGGCATACCGCAAAGCTTCGCCTCTTCGCCAGAGGCTCCCCTACTAGGGGAGCTGTCACCGAAGGTGACTGAGAGGTTGGACGGAGGAGAGCCTGACCGTGAGCCGCATACGCAAAAAAGCCCTCCCGAGCGGGGAGGGCCATAGCCTATCTTATTCGGAGTAATGCGCCAAAAACTGCTTCGTGCGCTCCTCCTGCGGGTGGTCGATGAGCTGGCGGGCCGGGCCTTCCTCCACCACGACGCCGCCGTCCATGAACAGGATGCGGTCGGCCACGTCCCGGGCAAAGTGCATCTCGTGGGTGACGATGATCATGGTCGTCTTGCGGTCGGCGAGGTCGCGCAGGACGCGGAGGACCTCGCCGGTCAGCTCGGGGTCGAGGGCGCTGGTAGGCTCATCGAAGCAGAGGATGTCCGGGTGGAGGGCCAGCGCACGGGCGATGGCCACCCGCTGCTGCTGGCCGCCGGAGAGCTGATGGGGGTAGTGGCCCGCCCGCTCCGACAGGCCCATCTGGGCCAGAAGCTCCCGGGCCTGCGCCTCGAGGCGGGCGTGGACGGCCTTTTTGTCGGCCTTGTAGCCGGGCTGCTCCCGGGCCAGAAGCTCCCCCGCCAGCATCACGTTTTCCAGCGCGGTGTACTGGGGAAAGAGGTTGAAGTTCTGGAACACGAGGCCGAAGTGGAGGCGCTTTTTCCGCACCTCGCTCTCCCGCTGGGTGGCGGGGTCGGCGGCGTCCCACATGGTCTCGCCGTTCACCCGGATGACGCCGGTGTCGGGCCGCTCAAGGAAGTTGAGACAGCGCAGAAGGGTCGTCTTGCCCGAGCCGGAGGAGCCGATGATGGCCAGCGCCTCGCCCTGCTCGAGGGTGAGGGAGATGTCTTTCAGCACCTTCGTCTCCCCAAAATTCTTCCCGATGCCGGAGGCTTCGAGTAATGCCATAGTTTATATCCTCCTTAGCAGCGGAAATAGTCCATCTTCTTCTCGGCCCAGTCCAGCAGCAGCGTCAGCGCGCCGACAAAGACGAGGAAGAAGAGTGCGGTCGAGAACAGCGGCCAGATGAGGCCCTTGGCGCTGTATTCCTTCGCCATCATGATGATCTCCTTGTTGGCGATGACGTTGGCCAGCGAGGTGTCCTTCACCAGCGTGATGACCTCGTTGCCCATGGGGGGCAGGATGCGCTTGACCACCTGCAAGAGGGTGACTTTAAAGAAGATCTGGCTCTTGGTCATGCCCAGCACCTGCCCGGCCTCGGTCTGGCCCTTGGGCACAGCCTCGATGCCGCCGCGGTAGATCTCGGAGAAGTAGCAGGCGTAGTTGATGGCGAAAGCCACCACAGCCGCCACCAGACGGCCCGAAGCGCCGGAGGGCCAGGGGTTCGTCATGCCCAGCAGGCCCGGGCCGAGGTAGATGACGATGATCTGGAGCATCAGCGGGGTGCCCCGGATGACCCACACGAAGGTCTTGACAACGCCCCGCAGCGGCGCGCACCGGCTCATGGAGCCAAAGGCCACCACGAGGCCCAGCGGCAGCGAGAAGAGCAGCGTCAGGAAAAACAGCTCACAGTTGAGCGCGAATGCGCCGGTCAGACGCTCGAGAATCACAGTCACAGGATCACTACACCTATCTTATTATAATAATGTATCTCAGTCGGCGAGGGTCAGGCCGTACTTGTCGGCCAGCGCCTGCATGGTGCCGTCGGCCTTCAGCTCGTCGAAGGCGGTGTTGACGGCGTCGGGGACGTCGCTGCCCTTGCGGAAGGCCACGCCGTACTCCTCCACGTTCAGCTCGTCCACCATCTTGAGGTCGGCGTAGTCGGTGCCCTCGCCGATCATGGCAGAGGCCAGCGTCAGGTCAAGGATGGCGGCGTCCGCAGTCCCGGCGGCCACCTCCATCAGGCAGTCGGTCTGGACAGACTTTGCGATGTAGTCGGCCTGCGAGAGGTCGGCGTTCTCGGTGATGGTGGTCTCGCCTGCCGAACCGGCCTCGGCCACCACGGTCTTGCCGATGAGGTCGGCGGTAGAGGTGTAGTCGGTGCCCTCCTTCACCACGACCACCTGCGCGTTCTTGACGTAGGGCTTGGTGCAGGCCATGTTCTCCTCCCGGTCATCGGTGAGGGTCAGGCCGTTCCAGATGCAGTCGATGCTCTTGGCGGCCAGCTCGGTCTCCTTGGTGTCCCAGTTGATCTCCACGAACTCCGGCTCGACGCCCAGCTTTTCGCAGACGGCGGTGGCCAGCTCGGTGTCGAAGCCGGTGAAGTTGCCGTCGGCGTCGGTGTAGTTCATCGGCTCGTAGACGGTGTAGCCGACGACCATCTTGCCGTTGGACTGGATGTAGGCGAGGTCGCTGTCGGCGACGGCAGAGCTTGCCGGGGCGGCAGAGGCCGAGGCGGCGGCAGAAGAAGCAGCCGTGGAAGTGGATGCGGCACCGCCGCAGGCCGCAAGGCTCAGTGCCATCGCACCGGCCAGAAAAGCAGAGACCAGACGTTTCATATGCAAAGTTCCTCCCTCAGGGGTCAGCAGGCGCGGCCTTCGTTTTACCGCTTTACCGTGCTAAACCGTTAAACTGTGACTATAGAATAGCGCGTTTTGCCCCGTTTGGCAAGAGGGAAAGCGATTTTTTTGCGTTTTGCCCGCAGACCGCCCCTTTCCGACAGGGTTTTCGGTGTATTTGTACAAAGGACAGGGGGGCGTCCGCCCAAGGCTCCCCCTTTGGGGCAACGGCGACGACCGCCGCCAGCGGCGGAAACAGGGAGGAGCTGTTGGGGCAGCGGCCAGCAGGATGCAAGCGACAGCGAAGCAGACGCTGGGAGCCGCAACCCGGCCTTGGCGAGCGAATGCGAGACTGAAAGGGCAAGGATGCTATCGTAAAACAAAAAGCACAGCGATAGCATCGCTCTGACAAAAGCCAATGCTTATCGCTGTGCAGATACTTTTGGGAAACAGGCTTGCCCTCTCCGTCATTGCTTCGCAATGCCACCTCTCCCAAAGGGAGAGGCTTTGGCCCCCACTCAGGCCAACACAAGCACCACCAAGCAGTAGTCTCTCTCCTCCTGTGTCAAGTCTGCGGGGTCTTGACGGTGGCGTTCGTTTCCAGTGCGAGGTAATAGCGGTGGCCGTCACTCTTCTCGCCCGTCATTGTAAAGGCTATGGCTTCCAGTTTTGTTCCGGGCTCCAGAATAGTAAACTCTACCATATCGCATCGCTTCATACTCTCCGCCTGCGTCAGCGCGCTCTGGCCCGGCTTCACTTCTCCATACCAAAGCCAAACACAGCCTGTCTCCAGATAGTCTCCCAATTCATTTTTAATGATGTTGCGTGCATCCTCGGTCAGCCCACCATTTCTATCATCCAGCCAGTCCGGCAGGAACTGCTGTGCGATGACCTCGAGCTTTTTGTCCAGCGTCTCGTCCTTCTGATAGTCACCCCCTTGTTGTTTCATTAGGGAGCGGAAGCACTCTTCCACCTGCTTGGCTTTGGAGCTGCTGTCCGAGCAGCCGGTGAGCAGGGCCAGCACCATCACGCCCGCGAGGGCAAGGGCTAAAAGTTTCGTTCGCTTCATGGTCGTTACCTCCATTCGTGCGGTGTGTTTCGGTAATTCTATTATAACTTGCCCCGCCGCCTCCCGCAAGTGCGATTCACGCAGGTTTCAGGCCCTTTCGCGCAGGTTTGGGGGTGAAAAGGCTCCCCTTTTGGGGCAACGGCGGCTCTCGGGCGACGGCCTTGCCCTCTCCGTCATTGCTTCGCAATGCCACCTCTCCCATAGGGAGAGGCTTTCGCCCACGGGCAGGCGGAATGTGTTCGTTTCTGTTTCTTTTCGTCGAAAAGTATGCTATACTGGTCTTGCGGCCTTGCCCGCCGACATTGTTCGGAAGGGAGGTGTTGCCTGATGGTATACGTTTATACGTTTGTGCTGTCTGTCGCAGCGAATGTAGCATCTTACTACATCTGCAAGTGGCTTGACGGATGGCTGAAGGGCCGCAAGCACTAAAAAGGCCCCCCTTTCGGAGATAGCAGCTCCGAGAGGGGGTCTTTTCTTTTGGTGTTGCCCGATGGGTAATTTATACGTTTGCTATCTTTATTATACGCCCTTCCCCGCAAAAGTCAAGCGGTGCGCGGAAAGTTTACAGACCGGAAGGGCCTGCCCTCTGTAGCAGGGCACTACTGTTTCCGAAAAAATCAGACTTTGCTCGTCCCGCGTGGGCCTGACCGGCCTGCTAATGGCCCCCCACTCAGGCCAACACAAGCACCACCAAGCAGTAGTCTTTCTCCCCGACGGTCTTATGGCAGACCCCGACGCGCATCTTTGTGTAGGCCGTAATCGACACCCCCTGATAAAAGACCGGGAGCGACGGGGCTTTCCCCTGCACGAACCGCTCCGACTGGGCATAGGCGCTCTCTCCGGTCGCGTCGAAGGCGAAGAAGTACACGGTGCTGCGCTCTTCATACGCCTTCAGGCTGTCCTTCAGAAAGACTTCCACCGTCCGGCCATCCTTCGTGAGGGCGTCCCGTTCGAGACCTGTCCCGGCCTCGTTGAGCCAGCCCGGAGCGAACGCAGACCGTACCGCACCGCTCAGCTCGGGGACGCTGTAGGAGACCTCCTTCACATTGGGGTGACTGCGCTTCATGATGTCCGCGACGTTCTCCGCGATGCGCCTGTCCTCCGTCTTTCCGCCGGAGCACCCCGTCAGCATGGCCAGCGCCATCACGCCCGCGAGGGCGAGGGCCAAAAGTTTCGTTCGCTTCATGGTCGTTACCTCCATTCGTGCGGTGTGTTTCGGTAATTCTATTATAACCGGCCCTGCCGCCCCCCGCAAGTGCGATTCACGCAGGTTTCAGGCCCTTTCGCGCAGGTTTGGGGGTGAAAAGGCTCCCAGAGGCTCACGGGCAGGCCCGTCTTTGCTAAACCTTTCCGTCATCGCTGCGGCTCACGGTCAGGCTCTCCTTCGTACAACCTCTCAGGCGCTTCGCGCCAGCTCCCCTTGTAGGGGAGCCTCTGGCGAAGAGGTGAAGCTTTGCGGTATGCCAAGGCCTCTCCTACAAGGAGAGGTGGCATTGCGCAGCAATGACGGAGAGGTTGGATAAAGGTGAGGCTACCCATGAGCGAAAGACGCAAAAAAACCGCCACCGGGCAGGGTGACGGTTTTCACATTGAAAATCTAATCTCTTGAACCGGGCTGACCGCTTGTCGCAGCGCCCTTTCTATTATTAGTATAACAACTCTCCCTCCCGATGTCAAGTCGGGAGGGATTTTTTCTGTCACAGCGACCCATTCTCAAACGCATCCCCCACGGCCTTCTGCAAGGCGTCGATGGAGATGGTGCAGAGGGCCGCGAGGTCGGGGTCGGAGCCGTCGGCGGGGATGGACGCCGCCTCGGCCTCGGTCTTGCCCTTGAGGTAGCTGCAATAGCCCGCGCTGTGCTCGTACCACTCTTTGCCGAGGGCGGAGGCGCCCCGCATCCCGTAGCCGTCGCCCAGCTCCAGCTTGGTGCGGACGGCCTCCGGCGCGGTGATGCCGCCGTCGGCGGCCACGGTGAGGGCAGGCTCGGCCATGTCGCCGATGGCGCTGGTGATGCGGCCATCGGCGTCCAGCGTCAGGGCCGCGAAGGTCAGCTCCACCTCGGCGTTCAGGTCCTTATCGTCGGTGGCGGTGACGTCCGAGGAGGCGTTCTCCGCCGCCACGCCGAGGCTCACCCGGTCGCCCTTGGCCCCGCCGAGGGGGGCGGCGCTGGCGCAGGCCTTCGCCACGGCGTCCCGGTACTTGTCCACCCGGATGGTGCAGCCGGAGAGCAGGTCGGGGTCGGCGGCCCTGCCGTCCTTGTCCGTTTCCAGCCGGGCGGCCTGCTGGGGCGTCAGGCCGGTGAGGTAGTCGGCGAAGGCGTCGGCCTGCTCGGCCCAGCCCTTTTTCAGGGAGGACGCCGCCGCCAGCGGGTAGTCGTCCCCTTTCTGGCGCTTGGTGCGGTAGTCGGTGGGCATGGTGACGGCCCCCTTGCCGTCGGCGGACAGCTCCACCTCCAGCTCGTCCAGCATCACGTCGGCCACCTTCCCCTCCCCGTCCAGCAGGACGGCGGCGGCGATGGTGTGGATGGTGCCGGTGCGGCCCTCGTCCGAGGTCTCGGTGAGGACGCCGAGGCCGGTCTGCCAGCCGGAGGTCTGGGTGGTGACGGCGCTGCCGGTGGAGCCGGACGAGCTGCTCATGCTCCCCGGGCGGCTGCCCCCGCGGCAGCCAGCCAGCAGCACAGCCGCCGCAGCGGCCCAGCTCAGGAGGGCTTGTTGTCTGTGTGTCATACGCGATACGCTCCCTTTCATCTCTTTGGGAGCAGTATGCCCCGCCCCGCGGGGGTTCATGCACGGGCAGGCCCGAGCCACGCAGGTTATCTGGCCAAGTTCCAAAATATCATCGTACCAACGCCGTAAAACGAACTTGGTCATGCTGGCCAACTTCAAGCCCAAAGACCAAGTTGGAATTTGGTCAGCAAAAGCAACTTGGCCACATTGGCCAACATCAAAAATATTACTTATATACGTTATTATATTGGAACTTGGTCATCTAATTTACTACAGTATGATGAGAAAGAATACCACGAGTTCGTTCCATCCTTTTGTCGGATGACTCGTTTGACCACTTCGCCGCTCTTCACCAGCTCACCATAAGCACGATTGTATGTCTTCTCGCTGCACCCCGTCTCCTTGACCACCTCGGCCCGGAGCTGGGTGTTGGGCATACTGCCCAGCTTTGCCTCGGCCAGCACGTCGAGGATGGCCTGGGCGGCGTCGGCCTTGGTCTGGGCGACGCGGACGCGGCGCTCCTCCACGAAGTCGGCGTCCTTCTTGTCGGTGCGGCTGTCAAAGACGGCCACCGCCGTGGTCACGCCCTCCACCTGCGTCTGCTCGATGTGGAGCAGAGCCGTGCGGGCCGGGGCGGCGTAGCTGCTCTTCTCGTGGCTGAGGTAGAGCTGGCCGCTGTTCTTGTCCCGGCCCATCATGAGGACGCTGCGGGCGATGTCCCAGATGTCCGAGCTGTCGGCGAGGCGGGCGCGGCCCGAGACGTTGGAGCGCTTGTTGGTGTGCATGGCGATGAGGGCTGCGCAGCCCAGCCGCGCGCAGAGGGCCTTGAGGGGCAGCAGGGCGGCCCGCATCTGGTTGCGGCTGACCATCTCCACCCCCGCAGGCAGAAAGCTCTGGAGCGGGTCGATGAGGACGAGGGCGGGGGCGGCGCTCTCGATGTACTTGGCGAAGCTCTTGTCCGGGATGCACAGGGGGTTGCCGGTGCGGGAGAAGTAGGCGTCGCTGGTCTGCACCATCACCCGGCTCATGTCGGCCCCCGCCGCCATCAGGCGGGCTTTGAGCACCTTGGAGGGGTCGTCCTCCCCGGCGAAGATGAGCACCCGGCCGGTCTGTCCGGGGGGCTGGGGGAAGAAGCCGGAGGTCTTTCCCGCCGTGACGTAGGCCACCAGCTGGGCCTGCCAGATGCCCTTTCCGGTGCCGCCGTCGGCCCCCAGCAGGGACACCTCGCCCTGCGGCAGCAGCCCCTCCACCAGCCAGCTCACGTCCCGGACGGGGATGTCGTCGAGGCACTTTGGGATGTAGAGGAAGGGCGAAGAGAGGCGGCGGCGGCGCGCCCGCTCCCGGGCGGCCTCGGCCTTTTCGCGGTAGGCGGCGTAGTCCTCGCCGATGCGGCTCTGGAACGCCTCGCGGCCCGCGGCCTCCGCCTCGGCCCGGCTCGTGGTCATCCAGTGCTCGACTTTGAAGGTGAGGCCCTGCCAGAAGCCCAGCTCCTTGGCCCGCGCCTCCACCAGCTGGGGGCGGAAGCAGACGTCCTCGGGGCAGTTCTGCCCCACGAACCAGTAGGTCAGCGGGGAGAACAGCTCCTCCTCGGTGCGCACCGTGCCGAGGTAGGCCACGAAGTCCTCGTAGCTGCCCGGGGCGCGCTCGGTCTTTTTTTCCTGCATAGAATTGCTCCTTTCGTGTTGTTTTGTTGCTCCAATTATAACCACGAAAGGTTGTGCCGTCAAGGAAAGCTTTCCGCGCTTTTTTGCACGGAAAAGTGGGGATGAGGGGTTCGTTTGTGTTCCTTTTCGTCGAAAAGTGTATTATACTGGTCTTGCGGCCTTGCCCGCCGACTTCAATCGGAGGGGAGGTGTTGCCCAATGGAGTTTGTTTTTACTTTTGCGCTGTCTGTCGCAGCAAATGTAGCGTCTTACTACATCTGCAAGTGGCTTGACGGATGGCTGAAGGGCCGCAAGCACTAAAAAGGACCCCCTTTCGGAGATTGCAGCTCCGAGAGGGGGTCTTTTCTTTTGGTGTTGCCTGATGACGTATTTATTTCCACATCCGTCATCTTTAGTATATGCGCTTCTCCGCAAAAGTCAAGCGCTGCACGGAAAGTTTACAGAGCGGACCGACTTGCCAGTGGCTCCCCCTTTGGGGGAGCTGGCGCGAAGCGCCTGAGAGGGCAAGGATGCTGCCGGAAAATCACAAACACAGCGATAGTATCGCTCTGACGGAGGGCCTGCTTATCGCTGCGCGGCGGCTCTCGGGAGACGGGCTAGCCCTCTCCGTCATTGCTTCGCAATGCCACCTCTCCCATAGGGAGAGGCTTTCGCCCGCGGGCAGGCGGAATGTGTTCGTTCGTGTTCCTTTTCGTCGAAAAGTGTGTTATACTGGTGTTGCGGTTCACCCCGTAATCCTTTACGGGAGGGGGTGAAACAATGGACTATCTTATTACACTTTTAGTATCTGTCGCAGCAGATGTTGTGTCTCACTTCATTTGCAAATGGCTTGACAAGTACGACAAGAACCGCAAAGCCTAAAAAGGAAAGCCCCCTTGGAGTTGCAGCTCCGAGGGGGCTTTTCCATTGGGGGTGAAGCCAATGGACTATCTTTACACTTTCTGTTTTTATTATATGCGATTCCCCGCAAAAGTCAAGCGCTGCACGGAAAGTTTACAGAGCTGACCGGTTTGCCAAAGGCTCCCCCTTTGGGGGAGCTGGCGAGCGGAGCGAGACTGAGAGGGCAAGGATGCTGACGGAGAATCATAAGCGCGGCGATAGTATCGCTCTGACGGAGGGCCTGCTTATCGCTGCGCAGCGGCTCTCGGGAGACGAGCTTGCCCTCTCCGTCACCTTCGGTGACACCTCTCCCAAAGGGAGAGGCTTTCGCCATACCGCAAGGCTCCTGAGAGGGCTACATCAGCGGACTCAGCAGCCGCAGCACGGTATCCAGCAGCGTGCCCGGGAGGGAGGTGCGGCAGTCGGCCAGATGCACCTCGCGGCAGGCGGGCAGGGTGCGGAGGACGTCGTCCCGGAGGACGGCGATCTGGCTGTTGTAGAGCAGCAGCGCCCCGCACTCGAAGTGGAGGTAGAGGCTGCGGTAGTCCATGTTGATGCTGCCCACTACGGCGGCGCGGTCGTCGCTGACGTAGCACTTGGCGTGGAGGAAGCCGGGGCTGAACTCGTAGATGCGCACCCCGGCCCGCAGCAGGGGCAGATAGTACGACCGGGTGAGCCGGTAGACCAGCTTCTTGTCCGGGATGCCGGGCAGCACCAGCCGGACGTCCACCCCCCGCTTGGCCGCCGACTTGAGGGCCTCCAGCATGGTCTCCCCCACCGCGAAATAGGGGGTGTAGATATAGACGTACCGCTGGGCCTGATGGATGATATTCAGATAGACCGTCTCGGCCAGCGCCTCCTCGTCGAGGGGGCTGTCGCCGTAGGGCTGCACCACTCCGTCCGACCGGTCGGGCAGGGCCTCGGGCCGGGGCGCGAAGGGGGTGTAGTCCGTCTCGCTGGGGCGGAAGGCGTTCCAGTGCTCGAGGAACATCACCGTAAAGTTCCACACCGCCGCGCCCTCGGTGCGCAGGGCCGCGTCCTTCCAGTAGCCGAACCGCTCCTCGGCGTTGATATACTCGTCCGCGAGGTTGATGCCCCCGGTGTAGGCCACGCTGCCGTCCACCACCACGATCTTCCGGTGGTCGCGGTGGTTCATGACCAGCGACACCAGCGGCACCACGGGGTTGAAGGGGATGCACCGGATGTGCGCCCGCTCCATCCGCACCACGAAGTCCGACGGCAGGCCCAAGAGGCTGCCGAAATCGTCGTAGATGAGCCGGACGTCCACCCCCTCGGCGGCCTTGCGGACGAGGATGTCCTCCACCCCGCCCCACATCCTGCCGGTGCGGACGATGAAGAACTCCAGGAAGATGAACCGCTCCGCCCTCTCGAGGTCGGCCAGAAGGTCGGGGTACATCTCCTCGCCGCAGGGGTAGTATTTCGCCGTGGTGTCCTTCCACGCGGGGTAAGGGCCGTAGTCGGCGATATAGCGGCACAGCCCCCGGCTGGCGGGGTCGAGGGCCTCGGTCTGGCCCGGCTGCTGGGCGAGGTCGGCGGTGTGCTGGCGCTCCACCGCCTGCATCCGCTGGCGCATCCGCTTGGCGGGGGCCTTGTTGCCAAAGGCCAGATAGAGCGCCCCGCCCAGCAGGGGCATCAGCCCGATGAGGACGAGCCAGATGATCTTGTAGTCGCTGTTCTCGTCCTTCCGCACGAGGTAGAGGGTGATGAAGAGGCTGAGGACGTTCAGCCCCGCATTCACCCACACCTTTCCGGCCGTGAGGGAGAAGAAGGCCCAGAGCAGCCAGCCGATCTGCAGCAAAACAAAGGCCACTGTGACCATGGCCCTGTTGATGACACGATTGAAGAACCGGACGACCGGCAGCCGAAAGAACATCTGCGCCTCCCCTGCTGCCCTGCGGCAGCATTTTTATGGGAATAGTATAGCGCAGAGATGCGGAGATTTCAAGCGCACCGTCAAAGGCTCCCCCTTTGGGGGAGCTGGCGCAGAGCGCCTGAGAGGGCAAGGATGCTGACGGAGAATCATAAGCGCGGCGATAGTATCGCTCTGACGGAGGGCCTGCTTATCGCTGTGCGGCGGCTCTCGGGAGACGGGCTTGCCCTCTCCGTCATTGCTTTGCAATGCCACCTCTCCCAAAGGGAGAGGCTTTATATCAGGCGTCTGCGTCCTCGAAGCCCACCATGAGACCGCCCAGCTCGGCGTAGTAGCTACACAGGCCGCCGCACTCGGTCACGCGCACCTGCGCCCCCTCAAAGACCGCCTTTACCATATGCATCAGGCGCTCGGCGGCGGCGGGGTTGCCGCAGTGGGCGATGACCACCTTGCCGTGGGCGTAGCCGTGGCTCTTCAGCTCCAGCACGAGGCGCTCCAGTGCGCCGTGCTCGCCCCGGGTCTTGCACAGAACGTCCAGCTCGCCCACATCGCTGGCCTTGCCGATGACCCGGATGTTGAGCATCCGCGCCACAGCGGCCACGGCGGGCTTCACCCGGCCATTGCGGGCCAGATTTGCCAGCGATTCCAGCGAGAAGAGCAGGTGGGTGTGGCGGCGGTAGCGCAGCATCTCCTCGCAGACGTCGTCAAACGCCATCCCCTCGGCCAGCAGGTCGCGGATGTGCTCGGCCAGCAGCACCAGCTCCGGCCCTGCGGAGAGGCTGTCCAGCACAAAGACCTTTGCCTCCGGGTGCTCGGCCTGATACTCCTCGGCGGCCAGCTGGGCGGCGTTGCAGCTGCCCGACAGGGTGCCGGTGATGGTGATGGCGTAGACCTCGTCCGCACCCTCGTAGGCCTCCAGCCAGTCGCTGATGTTGGGGCAGGAGGTGCTGGTCTTGCCCTTGTAGGTCCGCAGGGTGGTCGCCATCTCCACGGCGTCCAGCGTGCCGTCGTCGAGATATTCCCGCTCGTCGGTCACGATCTTGAGGGGGACGGTAGCAAAATCTACGCCGTCCAGCTGATACAGGCTGGCAGAAGAGTCCACAACGATTCGTTTCATCTCATCTATCTCCATTCCGGCGGGTGTCCGCCGCATTTTTTACGTTCGATGAGTCCACTATATCAGTTTTTCAAAACCCTGTCAAGTGATTCGTAAAATTCTTTACAAGTCCTTCATAAACGGTTGACCCGGAGGTGAAAATGCGCTATACTACCAGCATGGATCAGGAAATGAAACGCCGTGTCACGGCCTGCGCCGCCGGCTTCAGCCTCCCGCGCTATCGGGAGCTGCCCGCCGTGGGCCTCTATCTCGACCAGACCGTACAGCTGGTCAACAGCTGCTTCCGGGGCTTCCCCGGGGTGGAGCTTACCCCCTCGATGGTGAGCAATTATGTCAAGAAAGGAGTCATCTCCCACCCCGTCAAAAAGAAGTATTCCCGCGAGCAGCTGGCCGCTCTCCTCTACATCGTGCTGTCCAAGAACGTCCTCTCGCTGGAAAACATCGAGATGCTGTTCCGGATGCAGCGCGCCCACTGCACCGCCGCCGAGGCCTACGACTCCTTCTGCGACGAGGTGGAGAACTGCCTGCCCTTCATCTTCGGGGCCAGCTCCTCCATCCGCGACCTCGACCCCGACGCCAACGACGAAAAGCGGCTGCTGCGGGGCACCATCGTCGCGGCGGTGAATAAAATGTACCTCGACTGCTGCTTCGTCGCCATGCGGCAGGAGCAGGCCCTCTGGCCGGGGATACTGGGGGATCTGGAGTAGCCCTCTCAGTCTCGCTCCGCTCGCCAAGGCCGGGTTGCGGCATCGCGCAAGCGATGACGGAGAGGTTATCTTCGCTCCGGCTCACGGTCAGCCGTGACGGAGAGGTTATTCAGCAAAAAAGCACCCACCCTCCCGTTTCACGGGAAAGGATGGGTGCTTCTGTTTTATCCAGTCCTTAGACCTTACGCCTCCTGCAGCTCCCCACGGCTGGCGGCCTTGAGGTAGGCGAAGATGAAGCCGTCGAGGTCGCCGTCCATGACAGCGTCCACGTTGCCGGTCTCGTAGTTGGTGCGGTGGTCCTTGACCATGGTGTAGGGCATAAAGACGTAGGAGCGGATCTGGTGGCCCCATGCGATCTCGTTCTGGACGCCCTTGATGTCGTCGATCTTGTCCATATGCTGCTGCTTGGCGATCTGGTAGAGCTTTGCCTTCAGCATCTCCATAGCGTAGTCGCGGTTCTGGAACTGGCTGCGCTGGGTCTGGCAGCTGACCACGATGCCGGTGGGCTTATGGATGAGTCGGACGGCGGAGGAGGTCTTGTTGATGTGCTGGCCGCCTGCGCCGGAGGAGCGGTAGACCTGCATCTCGATGTCCTCGGGGCGGATGTCCACCTGAATGGTGTTGTCCAGCTCGGGCATGACCTCCAGCGAGGCAAAGCTGGTCTGACGGCGGGCGTTGGCGTCGAAGGGCGAGACGCGCACCAGACGGTGGACGCCGTTCTCGCTCTTGAGCAGGCCGTAGGCGTTGGCGCCCTTGACCATCATGGAAGCGCTCTTCATGCCGGCCTCGTCGCCGTCCTGATAGTCCAGCACCTCCACGGTCATGCCGTGGGCCTGCGCCCACTTGTTGTACATCCGGTAGAGCATCTCGGCCCAGTCCTGCGCCTCGGTGCCGCCGGTACCGGCGTGGAAGGTCAGGATGGCGTTGCTGTGGTCGTACTCGCCGTTCAGCATGGTCATCAGCTGCAGCTCGTCCACCGCCTTGCCCACTGCGTTGACGGCCTCCTCGGCCTCGGGCACCATCTCGGGGTCGTACTCCTCGTCCAGCATGACCAGCATGGTCTCGGCGTCGTCGTAGAGGCCCTGCAGCTTCTCAAAGCGGTTCAGCTTGCCCTTCAGGTCGCCGACCTCGTCGAAGACTTTCTTGCTCAGCTCCGCGTCGTCGTAGAAGCCGGGGCGGGACATGGTGTGCTCCAGCTCCTGCACGCGCTTGCGGGAGGCGTCGATGGCCAGCGCCTCTTCCAGGTCTTTCACAGCCTTGCCGTAGTCGGCCAGCTGTACTTTCAGTTCGTCCGTGGTGATCATCGTTTTATTCCTCTCGTCTCAATCTTTTGGGAGCATCTCTGGCAGTAGCTCTCTCCGTCAAAGGCTCCCCCTTTGGGGGAGCTGTCACCGAAGGTGACTGAGAGGGCAAGGACGCCGACGCGGACTTGCAGGCGCGGCAACAGCATCGCTCTGACAGAGGGCCTGCTTATCGCTGCATGGCAGCTCTGTCCTGCCGGGCTTGCCCTCTCCGTCATTGCTCCGCAATGCCACCTCTCCCAAAGGGAGAGGCTTTCCGGCGGGGGCGCTCCCAAAAGATACAGTTTATACACAGATACTTCATTAGTATACCCAGAATCCATGATAAAGTAAAGAGGAAAAAATGCCATCGTGCTGGAAATTTGAAGATTTCTGGCTTTTCTTTTCTCTCTTTTGAGTGTATAATACTGATAACTACCATAATCATTGGAGGATGTTATGCCAAAATACTATGGCTGTCCGTGTGAGGGCTGCGGCGAGCCGCTCACCCTTCAGGATGACATCGTGGTCTGCCCCGACTGCGGCGCGCCCTATCACCGCACCTGCTATGAGAAGCTGGGCCAGTGCATCCACCGCCCCGCCCATGCCGCCGGTTACGAGTGGAAGTTCCCCTACGAGGAGAGCCAGCTCCGCACCTGCCCGGCCTGCGGCGAGCGCACCCTGCGGGATGCAGAAAAATGCCGCTGCTGCGGCGCAGTGCTCCCCCCCGAGGAGCAGGAGCCGTCCCCTGTCTCCGACACCACGGAGGACAGCTTCGACTACTCCCGGATGTACCGCCAGTTCGGCGGCGCAGCCGACCCCGAGAAGGAGTTCTTCGAGGAGGCCTTCGGCAAAGAGGCCCGGATGGACGGCATCGCCCGGCAGGACTGGCTGGACTACATCGGCCCCGCCGCCCCCGCCTATCTGGCGGCCTACAGCCGGATGCAGCTGCAAAAGAGCAAGATCTCCATGAGCTTCTCGGCGCTGCTGTTCGGGCCGTTCTATTTCTTCTACCGCAAGGCGTGGAAGCCGGCCTTCGGCTTCCTTGCCGCCGAGATGCTGCTGGCGGCCCCCACCTTCATCGAGATGCTCCAGCTCTCGGGCAGCAGCTTCGCCCCGGCCCTCAGCGCCTCGGCCCTGACGGTCCTTGCCCGGGTCTGCTCCCTTCTCAGCTTCCTGCTGATGCTGGTGCGGGGGATGTACGGCAAATGGCTCTACCGCCGCAGCGCGGCCAGCCGCATCCGCCGCATCCAGTCCGAGTTCCCCGACGCCCGCCAGCGGCAGGCTGTCCTCCGCGCACAGGGCGGCGTCAGCTTCGGGGCGGTCTTTCTCTGCATCCTGCTCCTGACCCTCGGCGGCAGCCTCTTTACCCTGCTGCTCGGCCCCGACCTGCAGGCCCTGCTCAACGCTTTTTACGGCTGATCGCACCCAGCTGTAAAACTATTATCGTGAAGGAGTTTGAATCATGAAAAAAGTCACCAAGGCAGTCATCCCCGCTGCGGGCCTCGGCACCCGCGTCCTGCCCGCCACCAAGGCCATGCCCAAGGGGATGCTCCCCCTCGTGGACAAGCCCGCCATCCAGTATCTGGTGGAGGAGGCCGTCCGCTCCGGCATCACCGACATCCTCATCATCGTGAGCCGGAATCAGGGCATCATTCAGGACCACTTCGACCGCAGCCCCGAGCTGGAAGCAAAGCTGGCCGTCCCCGGCAAAGAGAAGATGCTGGAGGAGTGCCTCGGCATCTCGAATCTGGCCAACATCTTCTTCGTCCGCCAGCACCAGACCCTCGGCCTCGGCCACGCCGTCAGCATGGCCAAGCCCTTCACCGGCGACGACCCCTTCGTGGTCATCTACGGTGACGACGTCATCTGGGGCGAGGACCCGGTCTGCGCCCAGCTCATCCGCGCCTACGAGGAGTTCGGCCGCCCGGTCGCGGGCGTGTCTGCCGTGCCATGGGCCGACGTGAGCCGCTATTGCAGCCTCAAGACCACCCCCATCCACGACAACTACTTCTTCGTGGACGACATGATCGAGAAGCCCAAGAAGGGGCAGGAGTTCAGCAACTACTCCATCCTTGGCCGCGTCCTGCTGACGCCCGAGATCTACGACATCCTCGCCCAGACCAAGCCCGGCGCAGGCGGCGAGATCCAGCTGACCGACGCCATGGCCGAGTATGCCCGCAGCCACGGCGGCATGACGGCGGTGGAGTTCACCGGCAAGCACTACGACATGGGCAACAAGCTCAAGGTCGTGGAGGCGCAGGTGGAGCTGGCCCTGCAGCACCCCGAGATCGGTGAGGCCTTCCGCGCCTACCTGAAGGAGTTCTGCAAGACGCTGTAAGCGACCAAAGAAAGCGAAAGCGTCCGGCATCTCACACGAGGTGCCGGACGCTTTTTTGCTGTATCTTTTTGTCATATCGTATGTTATAATAGTCTTGCGGTCTGACTCCGCCCATTTTATTGGGAAGGGGGTGAGGCGAAATGGATATTCTTATTACCTTTATGCTGTCCGTCGCAGCGAATGTAGCATCTTACTACATCTGCAAGTGGCTTGACGGATGGTTCTCGGGCCGTAAGCACTAACAAAAGAAGGACCCCCTTGGAGGAACCAGCTCCGAGGGGGTTCTTTCTTCTTTGTGAGACGAAATGGATCGCTCTACAATTACCTTTACATCTTTATTATATGCGATTCTGCGGAAAAGTCAAGCCGCCCCGCAAAAAAAGCGCCCCTGCCTTGTCATCGGCGGGGGCGCTTTGCTGATCGCTGATTATTTTGATTGGGTTGATAAGTTCAGATTAGTCGCTGACGTAGGGCATCAGGGCAACGTGACGAGCACGCTTGATGGCCACGGTCAGGGCGCGCTGATGGAAAGCGCAGGTGCCGGTCACACGGCGGGGGATGATCTTTGCACGCTCAGAAACGTACTTACGCAGACGGGGCACGTCCTTGTAATCGATGGTGTCGATGCGATCGACACAGAAGCTGCAAACCTTCTTGCGGCCGCGGCGGATGGGGCGCGCGGGGCGAGAGCCTTCGGTTCTTTCAAAAGCCATTGCTTATTACCTCCTGTTGGATTTTTACGGTTCACACCGGTTCGGGATCAGAACGGCAGGTCGTCGCTGTCGTCGATGACGGCGAAGTCGTCTGCGTTTCCGGCGGAGTAGCTGGGAGCTGCCTCCACAGCAGCCGGGCGGGCAGGCGCTGCGTTCTGGTAGGACGGCGCAGCATTCTGATAGCTGCTGCCGCCCTGATTGCTGCCATTCGAGTTCTTGGGGCCTGCGAAGCTGATGTTGTTTGCCACGACCTCCACAGCCGTGCGGTTGTTCCCGTTCTTGTCCTGATACTGGCGGGTCTGGAGACTGCCTTCGATGGCGATCAGACTGCCCTTCTGGAAATACTTGGAGACGAACTCTGCCTGCTGGCGCCATGCGACGATGTCGATGAAATCGGCCTGACGCTGCTCGCCCTGACGGGCAAAGTTGCGGTCGCACGCAATGCGGAAGCTGCACACATTGGTGCCGTTCTGGGTGGTGCGAAGCTCGGGATCCGCCACAAGGCGGCCCATGATCGCTACAACATTCAACATAACACGGACTCCTTTTTCGTCACGAAAAGATTACTCCTCGTGGGCAACGATCAGGCTGCGCATAACGCCCTCAGTGATCTTGTACACACGGTCAAGCTCAGCGGGGAAGCTGGGATCGGCGGTGAAGTTGATCACGGTGTAGACGCCCTCCTCCTCATCGTTGATGGGGTAGGCCAGACGGCGCTTGCCCCACTCATCGATGGAATCGATGGTACCGTTTGCCTCGATCAGGGACTTGAACTTGCCGATGAGGGCGGAAGAAGCCTCCTCGTCGAGAGCAGCGCTGGTAATCAGCATGGTTTCGTACTTTGCCATTTTGTAGCACCTCCTTTTGGACTTAAGGGCCTCAAGGTTATGAGGCCAAGGGTACACAGACCGCGCGGCGTCGCGCAGGCTGTGCGGCGTGTCTGTTCAGACAGCAACTTATTATAGCAAGCCCAGCGAAAATTGTCAAGCTTTTCTGCGCGATTTTTTTCGCGCTCTGCCCTGCCATTCTCTTTATGGTTTTCCAGTATGCCTGTCATACCTTCTTTACATGATATTTTTGGCCGTTTCTGAGGCGGTTTTCCTTTACATTCCGGCGAGAGGAGGACTATAATAAAAAGTGTTCTTCTCCCCTTCCGCCCGCCTGCGCGGGGCAGGGCTTCTTCGGGGAGCGGGACGATTGCTAACGTCAAAGGAAGGATCATCTATGTATTCCATATTCAGGAACCTCGCCATCATCCTCATCAGCGCCAAGTTCTTTGCGCTGCTGGCCCGCAAATGCCGGGCACCGCAGGTGGTGGGCGAGATCATCGCGGGCCTCGTCATCGGCCCCTGTCTGCTGAATCTCGTCCAGCCCAGCGACTCCATCGCCATCTTCGCCGAGATCGGCGTCGTGCTGCTGATGTTCAACACCGGCCTCGGCACCAACCTGCAGGAGCTGATGCGGGCTGGCCCCATCGCCACCCTCATCGCCTGCGTGGGCGTGGCGGTGCCTCTGGCGGGCGGCACCCTGCTCTACAGCCTCTTCTACGGCTTTGCGGCGGTGGGCAGCACCGAGTTCTACCGTGCCCTCTTCATCGGCACCATCATGACGGCCACCAGCGTCTCCATCACCGTGGCCACCCTGCAGGAGCTGGGCAAGCTCAAGAGCTTCCTCGGCACCACCATCGTCAGCGCCGCCGTCATTGATGACGTCATCGGCATCGTGGTGCTCACCTGCGTGCTGGGTGCCAGCGGCGGCTCGGACACCAGCCTCGTGGAGGTGCTGATGGACACCATCCTCTTCTTCGCGGCCGCCATCGTCATCGGCCTCATCATCCACAAGGCCATGCTCTGGCTGGACCATCGCAACCCCCACACCCAGCGCATCACCATCGTCAGCCTTGCCTTCTGCTTTGCGATGGCCTACATCGCCGAGCAGTATTTCGGCATCGCCGACATCACGGGCGCTTACATCGCGGGCATCGTGCTCTGCTCCCTTGAGGATGCGTCCTACATCGAGCGCCGGGTGGACATCAGCAGCTACACCCTCTTCTCCCCCGTCTTCTTCGCCAGCATCGGCCTCAAGACCGACATCAGCGGCCTCACCCCCACCATCCTGCTCTTCAGCGTCTGCTTCGTGGTGGTGGCCCTCATCACCAAGATCATCGGCTGCGGCCTCGCCGCGAAAGTCTGCCGCTTCAGCTGGCCGGACTCCCTCAAGGTAGGCGTCGGCATGATGACCCGCGGCGAGGTGGCCCTCATCGTGGCCCAGAAGGGCCTCGGCGTGGGGGTGGTGGACTCCGTCTTCTTCACGGCAGTCATCCTCCTTATCGTCGCGTCCTCCATCATCACCCCTCTGGTGCTGAAGGGGTTGTTTGCGAAGGGTTAAGTCGCCGCAGGAGGAAAGCCACTCCCCGTCAGCGGCCTTGCCCTCTCAGGCGTGTCGGGCCGCTTTCCGCTGACCGCTGAAAGCTCAATATGGCATAAAATATAGTGCCCTGCTACAGAGATTCACAGCAGCTTGACAAAGTTCTCTTGTCTAGAAGCTGCTGCCCTCTGTAGCAGGGCACTACTGTTTTCGGATAGAGTAAGCTTTGCTCGTCCCGCGTGGGCCTGACCGGCACGCCAGTGCCTCTCCCCATGGGAGAGGTGGCATTGCGAAGCAATGACGGAGAGGGCTACTGCCGGGAAAGCGCTCTAAACCCCTCAGACCACCTGAATGCGTCCTGCGCCATGCGGATCCTCATAATCCAGCAGGTAGCCGGGGTAGCTTGCCAGCGGGCTGTTGGCGCTTGCCAGAACCGGCATACCCTCGGTCGCGCCGTCAAAGATCATGGCGTAGGTGGACATGACGAGGTAGTCCTCCGCGACATAGTCCTTGATCAGCTCTGCGCCGTCGAACATGGCGAAGCCGTCGCCCAGATTGCGCAGGGTGTAGTTCATACCGGCCAGCGCGTAGGTGCGGTTCAGGTCCAGCGGCTCATAGGTGCCGGTCTTTCGGTCGTAGATGCGCACGTTCTGGACGCGGGGCGTGCCGGTGGCGCTGCCCTGCCAGACGTTCTTGTCGTCGGTGCGGACGGTGTTGGGGATGTCGGTGTGGATCTCATAGGTCGCACCGGCGACGTGCAGGAAGCCGCCGTTCTCCTTGCCCTCCGGGCCGACGAAGCGGGCACCGAACTCCAGCGCATCCTGGATCTGCTGGCCGGTGACGGCCATCAGGCAGGCCACGTTGCCAAAGGGGCTGATCTGCTTGCAGGTCTTGAAGGACCATGCGCCCGCGCTCACGTCGGTGCGGATGCCGCCGCCGTTCATCATGGCGATGTCGCAGTCCAGCTGCTCGATCTCGTTGAAGTAGGTGTAGATGCCGTCGGCCACAAAGTCGCCGAGGTTGGTCTCGCCCGAGCGGATGCGGCGCTTGCCGGTGGCGGGGTCGCTGATGTAGAAGTTGATGTCGGTGACGGCGATCTGCTCGCCCAGCATCTCGTCCACTTCCTTGATCCACGTTGCGGCGGTAGCGGCCACGGCGGCGTCGGAGACGTCTGCGGTGGAGATCAGCTCGGTGGTGATGGTGCCGTCCTCGGCGAGGGTCATCTTGCCGACGTTGGCGAGGTAGGAGCCGGTCTGGGTCAGGGTGACGGCCTTACCGGCGGCGTCGTAGACCTGCTTGTTCTCCATAACGGTGTGGGAGTGGCCGTCGATGAAGGCGTCGAAGCCGGTGGTGTTGGCGATGACCTCTTCGCTGGTCCACGGAGAGGAGGAGGGGTCAACGCCCAGATGGCCCAGACCGATGATGACGTCTGCGCCCAGTGCCTTGGCCTTGTCGATGCCCTTCTGCACGGCGTCGTACAGCTTTCTGCCGTCGTCACCGCCCAGAATGTCGTAGATGTACTTGGTCTGCTTGGCGTTCATGAAGTAGGCCGGGGTGGATTTGGTGAAGGACTCGGGGGTGGTGATGCCCACGAATGCGATCCACTTGCCGCCTGCGGGGAACAGCTTGACGGCGGGCAGGACGCGCAGACCGGTGCGCAGGTCCACCCAGTTGCAGGAGACATAGGGGAAGTCCGCTTCCTTGATGACGGCCTTGGCGCGGGCCATGCCGTAGTCGAACTCGTGGTTGCCCAGCGTGGCCACATCGTAGCCCGCCTCGTTCATCAGCTCGATGATGGTCGCGCCGTCGTCCATCGAGCCGTAGGCGGTGCCCTGAATGTGGTCGCCTGCGTCCACCAGCAGGACGGGCTTGCCCTCATCGACATAGCCCTGCTTCAGGGCGGCGATGGCGGCATAGGTCAGCTTGGGGGACTTGTTATCAATGTAGGTGTGTACGTCGTTGGTGTACAGGATGGTGACGGCGGCGTCCTTGCCCGTCAGCCAGCCGGCGGAAGCCTGCGGGACGGCAGCGGCCATGGCCGAGGCAGCGGCGGTGACACCGGCGGCCTTCAGGAAATTGCGGCGAGAAATAAAGTGTTTCACGAGAAATGACCTCCTTTATGTTCCGGACCTTTAGCGGCACAGCCTCTCTTCTGCCGTGCCGCACTCTTTGCTCTAAGCTTACCACAGAACCGCCGAAAGGGCAAGCCCAAATCTGGTCATCCTGTACAATAATCTCCTTTATGGGTACGACTTTTTATGAAATCTCGCGCAAATCAGCACAAAAGACCGGGCGCTGCTTCCTGCCTCAGGCGTGCAGCATCCGGTCTTCTGTGTTCGGGAGGAATATCGTTCTGAAAATGAGCCGTGCTCAGATGGCGTTGTAGCGGCGCAGGAGCTTTTCGAGGTCGGTGCCCTCGATCTTTTTCAGCGCTTCCTTCAGGGCGATGCGGCCCATAAGGGGCAGCTCCATGTCCGTGAGCTTCCTGCCGTCCCGCAGCTTGACCGCTGCGTCGAGCAGGGCGCGGACGTCGTAGGTGCTGCCCCAGACCTCCGGCACGCCCCGGTCGATGTCCAGCAGGGTGTACACGGCCTCCATGCCGGTGCGCATGGAGTATTCGGTGGTGAAGATGGTGTCCCGGGCCGTCTCGGCGAACTGGCCGAGGAAGGCGAAGTTCACTGCCCCCTCGGGCACGATGTCGGGGCGGTCGCCCTTGGCCCGGGGCATGAAAAAGGCGTCGATATAGGGCATCATCACCGGCACGGTGTTGGCGCTGTTCTCGGCCATCGAGGCGATGTCCTCCACCGGCACGCCCAGATGATACAGCCACTCCATGCAGATCTCCCGGCCGGTGCAGTCCCGCATGGGCTTCCTGACGTAGTCACCGGGCTTGTCGCTGAACAGGCCGTAGACCCAGACGCAGAGCTGGTTCCGGGGCTGGTCGCGGAACTGCTGCTGGCGGTTGAGGGTCCAGCTCAACAGCCAGCTGGAGTCCTTCACGGTGACGATGCCGCCGGTGACGGTGCGGCCGCTGAAGGGGTCGCGCTTGCAGATCTTCTGGATATACTGCGGGATCTTCTCATCCAGCGTGGTGATGGTGGCGCTCTCCCAGTTGCTCCGCTCCGGCTCCGAGCAGAACTTTTCCGGGTGTCCGAAGGCGGGGTCCTGCGCCGCGATCCTCTTCCACAGATCCCAGCCGTTGCCCGGCCGGATGGCGGGGTCGAAGCCTGCCGCCTTGTTTTGTGCACCCACGGTGCAGCTCTCCACGCAGCCGCCGTTGGTGATAAAGAGCAGGTCGTTCTCGGTCAGGCCGATGGTCGTCACCTCGCCCTTGTGGTCCACTGTAACGCCCACAGCCTGCTTCCTGCCCGGCTCAAGGCTGAACTGGACGTCCACCACCTTGGTGTCGTAGTGGAACTGGACGCCGTGATCCTTCAGGTAGGCCACCATGGGCAGGATGATGGACTCATACTGGTTGTAGCGGGTAAAACGGAGGGCGGTAAAGTCGGGCAGGCCGCCGATGTGGTGGATAAAGCGCTTGAGGTAGAGCTTCATCTCGAGGGCGCTGTGCCAGTTCTCGAAGGCGAACATGGTCCGCCAGTAGAGCCAGAAGTTGGAGCCAAGCACCTCGTCATCGAAGTAATCGGTGATCTTCTTATCCTCCAGCGCCTCGTCGGGCGTGAAGAAGAGCTTCATGATCTCCATGGCGCCTTTATCGGACAGGCCGAACTTGCCGTCGGTGTGGGCGTCCTCGCCGCGGTTGACCGTCGCGCGGCAGAGGGAGTAGTTGGGGTCGGCCTTGTTCAGCCAGTAATACTCGTCCAGCACGCTGGCCCCCTCGGTCTCCAGCGAAGGGATGGAGCGCAGCAGGTCCCACATGACCTCAAAATGGTTGTCCATCTCGCGGCCGCCCCGCATCACATAGCCCACGTCGTACTTATAGCCGTCGCAGGCCCCGCCGGGGATGGGGTCCTTCTCGAACACATGCACACGCCCGCCTTTCATCTGGCCGTCCCGCACCAGATAGCAGGCCGCCGTCAGGGCCGCCAGACCGGAGCCGATGAGATAGGCCGATTTGTGATCGACGCCCTCCGGCTTTTTCGGCGTTGCAAAAGCCTCATAGTTGCCACTGGAATAGTACATAGAGAAACCTCCCTGTTTCGGTCGCTTTTTCGACATCTCTGTGCCGTCCTTATGGCAACAGTATACCCTGCGCACCCGCCGCAGACAACAAGCAAAACCATCCAGTTGACGCACTTTTCAGCAAACCGCCCCGTTTGCATAAAAAAATCCGCCCCCAGCGCACCGGGGGCGGAACAGAAACAGGTTCAGAAGGTCAGGCGCATCTGATGCCAGACGACGTCGCCGTGGGTGGAGGCGGACACGCCCTCGTCCACGAAGCCGAACCGGGCGTAGAAGCCGATGAGCCTCTCCTTGCAGGTGAGCACGACGCCCCTGCGGCCAGCGTCCTTTGCGTCGGCACAGACCTGCCGCAAAACACGGGACGCACAGCCCTCCCGGCGGTGGGCCGGGGCGGTGACGACGCTGAAGATCATCTGCCAGCTGCCCTCCGGCGTGTGGAGATGGGGGTCGTCGTACATCGCATCGGTGAGGTCGGGCTGGTCAGTGACGAGGCCGTTGACGAAGGCTTTCACCCCGCCGTCCTCCTCCAGCAGCCAGAAATGGTCCGGGTAGACGGCCACCCGCCCGGCGATGCTCTGCCGGGACGCCCCCTCGGCGGGCGGATAGGATGCCGCTTCGATGTCGGCCAGCGTGTCCACATCGGCGGGGACTGCATGACGGATGCTCATGTTTTCCCCTCCTCAGTTCTTGGCGGCAGGGGCGACCTCGAAGTCGATCTTGCCCAGATTGACGTCGGCGCGGACGATGGTGATCATCATCTTGTCGCCGAGGCTCCAGCTCTTGCCGGAGGCGGGGTCGGTCAGACGGACGCCCTCGGTGAGGCTGGTGCCGGAGGGGGTCAGGCTGGAAGCGGGCACGAAGCCCTCCACGCCGTTGTCCAGCTCGATGAAGAGGCCGCGCTGGGTCACGCCGGAGATGGTGCCCTCGTAGCACTCGCCCAGATGACGGCGGGCATACTCGGCCTTGTAGCAGTCCTCGGCCTTCCGCTCGATCTGCATGGCGACGACCTCCCGCTCGCTGGACTGCTTGGAGGCGCGCTCTGCAAAGTCGGTGTAGCGGAGGATCATGGTCTCCTTCTCGGTGCCCTTGAGCAGGTCGGTCATGATGCGGTGGATGGCGAGGTCGGGGTAGCGGCGGATGGGGCTGGTGAAGTGGGCGTAATCCTTCAGCACCAGACCGTAGTGGCCCTTGGGCTTCTCCTCGTAGAGGGCCTTGGACATACAGCGCAGCATCCCGGTGTTGATGATCTGCTCATACGGCGTGCCCCGCACCCCCTCGAGGATGGCGCTCAGCTCCTTGGGCGTGGGCACCTCCTTGGCGAAGTGGTCGTTGATGCCGCAGGCCTGCAGCAGGGCGTGGAGACGCTCCAGCTTCTCGGCGTTCGGCTCCTCGTGGACGCGGTAGACGAAGGGGATCTGCTTGACCCGGGCAAAGTGGGCAGCGCACTGGTTGGCCAGCAGCATGAACTCCTCGATCATGCTCTCGCTCTCGCCGGAGGTGCGCTTCTTGACGTCGATGCAGCGGCCGTTCTCGTCGAGGATGAGCTTGACCTCGCCGCTCTCGATGTCCATGCAGCCCCGCTCCTTCCGCAGGCGGGCGCGGTGGCCGTACAGCTCCTTCATGGCGGGGAGCTGGTCGATGACGTCAGCATACTTTGCCTTGATCTCGGCGTCCGCCGTCCCGGCCAGCAGGGCGTTGATCTCGGCGTAGACGCCCTTGACCCGGCTGCGGATAATGGACTTGACGAAGCGGTAGTCGGTCAGGTTGCCGTCCTTGTCCAGACGCATCAGGCAAGAGAAGGCCAGACGCAGCTCGTTCTCGTTCAGGCTGCAGATGCCGTTGGACAGGGCCTTGGGCAGCATGGGCACCACCTGATCGGCGTAGTAGACGCTGGTGGCGCGGCTGAAGGCCTCGTTGTCCAGCTCGGTGCCGGGCTTGACGTAGTTGGAGACGTCGGCGATGTGGACGCCCAGCTCGAAGCCGCCGTCAGAGGTGCGGGTCAGGCTGACGGCGTCGTCGATGTCCTTGGTCTCGGCGCTGTCGATGGTGAAGATGGGCAGGGCGCGCAGGTCCATCCGGCCCTCGCAGTCCTTCTCGGAGATCTCTGCCCCCTCGAACTTCTTGGCCTCCTCCCGGACCTTATCCGGGAAGCGGGTGCGGATGTCCTTGGCGTAGAGCAGGGCCTTGGCGCAGCGCTTGGCCTCGTCGGAGCTGCCGAAGCGCATAGCGACGCCCACCCGGTGATCCTCCTGCCGGTTGCCGCGGTTCAGGATCTCGACGGCCACCTTGTCGCCGTCCTTTGCGCCGCCCTCGCAGTCCCGGGCCAGCGGCATGGTGATGGCCGGGCAGTCGTCGGGCACGAAGCGCAGACGGCCCTCGACCCGACGCACCGTGCCCACCAGATCGTTCTTCTCGGTCAGGACGGCGAGGATGGTGCCCTCGTCGCTGCCCTCCATGCGGGGATGCTCGAACTTCTCCACCAGCACCTCATCGCCGGGCATGGCGCCCTTGGTGAAGCGGCCGGGGATGAAGATGTCGCTGGTGCCGTCCTCCAGCATGACGAAGGCAAAGTTCTTGCCCAGCTTGACCACCTTGCACAGCAGAGCCTTGTCGGCACGGCCGGAGCGGACGGTGAAGAACACGCCCTGACGCTGGCAGACGACGGCCTCCCGCACCAGCTCGTCCAGAGCCTCCATCACCTTGCGGTCTGCGCCGCGCTCGCCGCCGAACTTCTGCTTCAGCTCCTTGACGGTGCAGGGCTGGTTCTGGATCGCGTGTTCGATCTTATCGCGCATTGACATAGATTTTCTTTCTCCTTAACTACCTTGGCCCGCCCTCCCACCGGGGCGCGGCTCTTCCCTCTTATCCATACAAACAGAAAAACAGCCCCGCTTTCATCACGGGGCTGCGGGCGCGTACTCAGGCCAGACGGCTTGCGAACACGCAGGCCAGAATGGCCACCACAAAGAAGACGACACCGGCGATGCGGGTCACTTTCGCCAGCATCTGATCCGCAGGGGTCAGACGGGTGTTGTTTGCGCCGTAAGCGCTGCCGTTGATGGCACCGGACAGACCCTGACCGTGGGTGTGCTGCATCAGGGTAAGGGCAAAGATGGCGACCGAGACGACGAGCAGGATAACGCCGCCGACGATTTCATTGACTGCCATGGATGAAAACGCTCCTTTTATTATCAATTTTGGGATACAAACATACAGATACAAGTATATAGTAACATACCCCGGCCAAAAAAGCAAGCAAAAACGCAAAACTACCCGTCCTCTCCCGCCGCCAGTGCGTCGCACAGGCGGGCAAAGACCGCGGCGCTGGACACCTCCGGCTCGGTCTGGGCGTCCTGCATCACCACGATGGTCCAGCGGGGCCTGTCCGCCGGGTAAAAGCCCGCGAACCAGTAATTTTTCAGCTCCTCGCCCTCCCGGAACTGTCCGGTCTGGGCCGTACCGGTCTTTCCGGCGGCAGTGCCCTCCGCAGGGGCCGCCTGCTGGCCCGTCCCCTCCGCCACGACGCCCGCCAGCAGGCCTTGCAGTCTCTTTGCCATCTCTTCGGAAAACACCCGCCGGGCCGAGCCGTGGGCCAGCGGCGCAAGCTCCTCGCCGGTGGCCTCGTCCACGACGCACTCCACGAAAAGGGGGCTGCGGTAGACGCCGCCCGCCGCGATGGCGTTCATCATCCCCGCCGCCTGTAAAGGCGTCGCCAGAAGCTCCCCCTGCCCGAAGCAGAAGTTGGCGAACTGCCCCTCGTTTTCCAGCGTCTCCGCCTCGGGCAGGACGCCCGCCGAGGCCCGCAGCCCCGCCGCGATGTCCTGCCCCTTCCCGAAGCCCAGCGCCGCCGCCATCTGCCGGACCCGCTCCGGCCCGAGACGCCGCCCCAGCTCGATGAAGTAGCCATTGCAGCTCTTTTCCAGCGCGCCGCCCAGCCCCACAAGGCCGTGGGGCACGCTTCCGGCGCAGCGGTAGACCTGTCCGTTCAAGCTGTCGTACCCCGGGCAGTCCCGGACGAAGTCCCCCTCCCCGGCTTCCAGCGCCGCAGCCGCCACCACCGGCTTGAACACCGAGCCGACCGCATAGGCCGAGAGGGCGCGGTTCAGGAGCGGGCTGTCCGGGGCCGTCAGGCTCTCGCCCACATGGGCCGGGTCGAAGCCGGGCCGGCTGACGCAGGCCCTCACCTTGCCGCTGCCGGCCTCTAGGATCAGGATGCACCCGGCGGCCATGCTCTCTGCCGCCACCCCCTCTGCGGCCCGCTGGATGCTGCGGGAGAGGGTCAGCCGCACCCCCTGCGCGGCGGCGGATGCCTTTTCCAGCACCGGCTCACTGCCCCGCCGCAAACGCCCCTGCGCCGTGACCGCGCACCGGAGGATGTCCTGCCCGCCGGTGGAAAGGATGTCATCCAGCGCCGCTTCGAGGCCCGCCGCGCCGCGGCCCTCGCCGTCCAGATAGCCGATGAGATGCTCCGCCAGCGGGGCGGCGGCGTACCGCCGGGGCACAGCATAGCACCGCACGCCCAGCACCCTCACATCCTGCGCCACCTCCAGCAGGAAGGGCCGGGAGGCGTTCCGCTCCCGGTAGAGCACCGCCTGTCCGTCGGCGTCCGCGTAGGGGTAGAGCCGCGCATAACTGCCCTCCCCCGGGAAGCAGAGGGCCAGCCACTGCTCCGAAAGCCCCGTCAGCGGCAGGCCGTCGCAGTCGTAGAAGTTCCCCCGCGCCGCAGGCAGGCGCAGGACGGCCTCGCTCTGCGCCGATGCCCGCGCTGCGTATCCGGTGTTCGAGCAGAGCCAGTACAACCGGCAGACCACCGCCGCAAACCCCAGCAGAAGCGCCCCATACAGCGCAAGCACCCTCCGGCCCGACATAAAAAGCCCCCTTCCCTGCCCCGTAGTATGGGCAGAAAAAGGAGCCGTTACGCAAAAGAGGCAGGGCCTCCGAAGAGACCCTGCCTCAAAAGACATCGGGATGGGATGGGGCTGCGGCTTAGTACATGCCGCCCTTCCAAACCACACTTTTGGAGTCGAATCACGAATATCGGGAAACGTAGACTTTTGTAGAATTATCAAGGCCACAAGCCGATTTTTCCAGATTCTCCGTTTTTGCACGATTCACGCTTTTCTACGCAAATCTACGCCACTTACCGGGTGATTGGCGTAAGTTTTGGCGTAAGTTTCGGCGTAAGCAATTCCGCTTCATGCGTCGAAAATCACAGGTTGCCGGCGATCTGTTCAAAGGCTCTTTCAACCGATTCAAAGCTGCTGTGCGTGTAGACATCCAATGTCACACTGGCATTGGAGTGTCCCATCAGGTATTGCAGGCTTTTTACATCCAGCCCGGCCTGCTGAACATTGGTGCAGAAGGTGTGTCGCAGCACATGAGGTGTAATGCGCGGAACAGGTTTGCCGTACGCCTTCTCAAACTTTCCCTGCACGCCACGCATATAGTTTTCCAAGTGCATTGCCACCTTCGGCATCCCGGACTTGTCCAGAAAGAGAAATCCGCTGCAACCATCTACCAGCGCTTCCACCTTTGTGGATGCTCTGGCTTTTACTACACGCCGCAACGCTGCACAAACAGTATCTGTCATGGGAACATTGCGGATGCCGCTTTTTGTTTTCGGCGGTGTGACAAAGTAGGGCTTTTCAGCCGTCCGACAAAGCTGCCGCCGCACATGGATGCAGTGCCGCTCAAAGTCGATATCTGCTCGTGTCAGGCCGTACAGCTCGCTCACACGCAAGCCGGTTCCCATAAGAATGACGATATCATCATAATAGTTGCCGCCATAGTCTTGAACGAATTGCAGATATTTCTCCTGCTGTTCTCTGGTCAGGGCATTGCGCACATAAGCGTCCTTTGGCACAACGTCCGACAGCTTGAACTTGAATGGATTCTTGCGGATGATGTCATCCTCTACCGCCATCTCAAACGCCGGTCTGACAACGCTTTGCAGGATTCCTATGGTGTTTTGCTTGAAACCGCTGTCATGCAGAAACACGAACCAGCCTTTCGCATCGGACAATTTTACCGTTTTGATGGCTTTTTGCCCGAAAGGGTCCGCATGAATCCGCTTGACCGCTGTGTTGTACGACCGAAGTGAATTGGGTTTCAACCCACGTTTCAGGTTCATATAGCGGTCAACCAGATCAGCCACCGTCATCTCTCCGGCGGCGTAGTCGATGCCGTCTGCCAGATCGCGCCACAGTTCTTCCTCTTTTTTCCGCAGCTCTGTCAGGGATTTAGCGTAAATACAACGCCGTTTCTTGTGGATATCGGTATAACGATAGTCGTAGGTGCCGTTTGCTCTCTGGCTTTCGCCATCCTTCAAAACACGGCCCTTGCTATCTTTGCGCTTTTCAGACATTTAGAAACTCCTTTCTGTGAAAAGCGCATCTATAAGGTCAGTGTCAGTATAACACATCAACCATGCGATTTCCACCCGCAGCGAATGAGAAAAGGACGGTTTCACATTTGCAGCCTTTGGCAGCCTCTCAAATAGAATATGCTTGCTCGACAAAGCAATCGAACAGGCGACGTTTAATCAGACGCTTGTTTCCCACCCAAAGGACGAATTTGCATTTATCTCCATTCGTAATTTCACGCAGTTTGTTGATGCCAATGCCGGAGTAAGCCGCAGCTTCCTCCAGCGTTAAATTGCTCTTTTCCCAAATCGGAACTTGTCGGGACTTGGTCCCTCCATCTTGCTGATGCAAGACCGTTCCGTCGCTTGAAGTCTCCACCGGGGACTTCATTGCTTCGCAAACGCGAACTTCCTTCATAGGCAGACCTCCAATTCCTTGTAACCGAACGCCTGTAACCGGGCAGGAAAACTCTCTTTTTCTGTACGCAGGACATTCGGTGGACTTTATACTTTTTCTTATCTTTTTAAGGTTACATGGTTACAGAAAGCGGAAAACGCAGCAATCATGCGGTTTTTGCGCTGTAACTGCAGCGTAACCAAACCTGTAACTGACCGTCTAACCGCTGTCCATCAGAAGGGAAAGCCCAGCTGCTTGGCTTCCGCATCCGTTATTTCGGAGAAATCTTCAGCCCCGGTTTCGGGGCTGGTTACGCGCTCCCAGCCTTTCTGAACGCCGTACTTCGGGTAACGCTTGGCGGTCTTGTGAGCCTGCCAGCCTTGGATGTCGCCGCGCGAAATGCCTGTGTTCATGATCTCGCAGATAGCGCGGGTCTCCCACTCAGCCGGGATGTTCGTGTTGCCCAGCGCTTCCGCATAGAGCTGCTTGGAACACACCCGGTTACCCGTGTAGTCCTCCAAAAAGGCGTAGATCATGCCAGCCTGCGCATCCTCCTGCATGAAGTCCTGCTGGTGGGCTTGCAGCGTTTCCTGCATGGCAGGGCTGAACGCCAGCTTATAGTTGCCGCTGTTGTAGATGGTCATGGCTTCCGCCCAAAGCTGGTCGATATAGGTGCGGGATTCGGTTTCATCGTCCAGAATGTGCACTTCGGCCAGTTCCGCATCCACTGGGACAGGGATAAAGCGGCGGTTGCCCGTGCGGTCACGGGGCAAAAAATCCTGCCGGTTGGTCGTGCCAGCAAAGACGCACTGACGCAGACGGTCGGCAGGATGAGTCTCGTAGGGGACTTTATAGGTTTCCTTCTGCTTGCTGAGAAAGCTCTTGATCTCCTCGATACTCTTGGCATTGGCGGTGGCGATCATCTCAGACATTTCAATGATCCAGTGGCCTTGCAGCTTGCGGTACACATTGTCATCGTCCAGCCGCCGCAGGTCATCCGAGAACCACTCGTCCTTGACTGCCAGCAGCCGGAAAAAGGTGGACTTCCCCGGGTCTCGCCTGTCGGCTCGGTCGGTGCTTCAAAATGCCTGCAGCATTTTGAGGTCGCCACTGGCGACCCGCACCCTTGCCCGCCCACCAGACAGAGCATGGTTTCAAATTTACATCCCGGCTGGAACACCCGCTTGATGGCTCCCAGCAGGAAGATCTTCATGGCTTCGCAAGTGTATTCGTCCTCCGCAGCACCGAGAAAGTGGTGCAGGACGTGAGCTATCCGTTCTGTTCCATCCCATTTCAGGCCGTTCAGGTAATCCCGGATGGGATGATAGCGGTTCTCGTTGGCAACGATGCGGATGGCGGATTCGATCTTCTTTTCGCTGGAGATGCCGTATTTCTCCATCCGGCGCAGAATATACTTCATGTCGGTGTCGTTCAGGGTCTTGCCGGAGCGGGGCCAGCCCACAGGCTTTACAATGTCAATGCGTTCACTCAAAAGGTTCAGCCGGATGGCATCGGCCAGCACATGGTCGTTCTGCAAAATCGTGATGCAGTTTTGGATCGTCCGCTGGATTTCACCGTTAGAGTGCTTTGCCAGCATCTCCTTCACATCCTCAACGGTTCTGGGAGCACGTTCTTCGTTGACTTCTTTGTTCAATAAACATCACCTCGTACTATTATTGAAAACGATTTTCTGACTTTTCCGCAGTTGAAAGTGCAGATGGATTCCGCTGCGCCTGTTCTGCCTGCAAGCGGTTCAGTAGTTGCAGAACGGAATTCCGTGCTTTCTCCTTGACCTGTTCCTTGCCCTTCTGCCGGGCTTCCGTTTTCAGCAGCTTCTCTTGCAGACGTGCAGTAGTGGTCTGCATGGTCTTGAGAAACTTGTCCAGCACGCCGTCCAAACGGTGGGCTGCATACTCTCTCGTGGCCTGCGGAGCCTTGCGTTCCGAGGACAGCACCCACTTCTTCGTGTCCTCGATCATCCGCATATCTTCCTTGCGGGTCTCGGTGCGTACCACGTCCGTCACGACCTCCACCGCCTTGTCATAGGCCGCAGCCGAAACATTTTCCAGCAGGGTCTCCATATCCGAAACTTTCAGGGTCAACTCGTCCAGCTTGCTCTGCTGGGCGGCAAGCCGCTCCTTCTGCTTGGCAAGAATGAAATCCTGTTTTTCCAGATATTTGCGGTTGCCGTAC
>NZ_JAJEQL010000008.1:0-96079 GCF_020687345.1 Faecalibacterium butyricigenerans | reverse complement strand
CTGACGATGACACGAACAATGACACCGAGGAGGGAAGCATGACCGCTGCACTTGCAGAACAGCGCCTTTCCTGCAAATAAGGATACCATAAAAATCAACGGATTGCAACAGCTCCACCTTCCCGGGTGGAGCTGTTCTTTCTTTCTCCCGGAATTGTTCAATCTGCCGGTTCTCGACATTTCAAATTGGGCATCCATCCAGACTTTTTTCGATTTTACGTCATAATATTGACATCTTCCCGTCATCGTCTTATCATTGTGTTGTAGAAGCCGCAAGTGTTTGAAAGCGCTGTTTGCCGTCTGTTTCAACGGTTTTCGAATCATAGCAATTCAACTTTTTAATGCAACAGCAACAGCGTTGAATTGCATATCGCAAATATGCTGTTTTCATGTTGCACTAATTTCTTGCCTTGCGATAAACAGACGGACTGCACAGACGGGAGGGTTCTGCCATGACACGATGCACAAACCGCCGCACTGCCATCCTTACGCTCATTCTGGGCCTTACACTCCTGCTTTGCGGCTGTCAGGTCGGCGGCGGGGTGTTCGTCCTGCCGGACATTTCCACTAAAGACAGCACGCAGGGCAAAACTCAGCTTCTCGCCGCCCTGAATAAACATTATTACACCCACTTTGACAACAGCGATTCCAGCCACTTTATCTATGGCAATGACTCCGCCGCCGAGGCTGTTTTCTTATATCTTCAAGACGCCTGTAACGGCGATGCTTCTCAGGTATCTACACTTCTTGCAGAGAACAAAAACACGGGTCTTGTGAACTGTGCCGAGAATTTAACAGTCATGCCTCCCTTCTTATCCATCGGACCATGTCGGATCAGTTATTCCGAACTTCGTCCTGATTTATTGGATGGTGGAGTGCTTCGGGAAAATGCCGACTTTTCCTCTGTCGCCAAAAATCTTATCAATCGCCAAAAGTTTCTCACCATCCCCGATGATTCCTCCAAAGCAGTCTACGACCGGGTCAGTTTTGCCGTCGGCACCATCGGCGGACAGACCTTCGTGATCGCCGTCTTTACCTCCTGATAAAAACAAAAAGCCAGCCGCAGTTTTCCGTCCTGCGGCTGGCTTCATCTTTTACTTGCTCAAGCGGGCATTTTCTTCGGTTGTTATAAAATGACATCGCGCCTCACAGCGTGAACTGCACCGTGCAGAACGCGGCATAGATGCAGAGCAGCGCCACGCCCTGCACGCGGGAGAGTCTGCCGCGCACCAGCGCCGGGATGGTCAGCAGGATCATCACCAGCAGCATCACGGGCAGTTCGAGCACGAGGCTCGAGTTGATGCCGAACAGAGTCGCGCTCTGCGGAATATCAAACGGTGCCAGCGCCACCGACACGCCGCTGACCAGCACGAGATTGAAGACGTTCGCGCCCACGATGTTGCCCAGCGAGAGGTCGCTGTGGCCCTTCATCAGCGAGGTGATGGCCGTGACCAGCTCGGGCAGCGAAGTGCCCAGCGCCACGAAGGTGAGCGCGATGACGGATTCGGGCACGCCCAGCGCCTGTGCAATGATGGTGCCGTTGTCCACCAGCAGGTTCGCACCCAGCGCGATGAGGGTCGCGCCCACCACCAGCCGCAGAACGATCCGCCCAAGGCTCATCAGCTCTTCTTCGTGCTCCGGCTCTGCCGGGGCATTTTTCATCTGCCAGACATTCGCCACCATATAGGCCGCGAACATTGCCAGCATCAGCAGACCCAAAGGCCGGGTGAAGCGGCCCATCCCGTAAGCGGCGAAGCAGTAGACGGCCGCCGCCGCGAAGAAAAAGGCCACTGGCACCCGCAGGGTCTTGGGGTTCACCTTGCCGGGCCGCACGGCCACCGTGATGGCCGCGATGAGGGCCGCATTGCAGATGACCGAGCCGATGGCGTTGCCGTAGGCGATCTCACCATGGCCGGACACGGCTGAGATGGTGGACACCATCACCTCAGGCAGGGTGGTGCCGATGGACACCACCGTTGCGCCGATGAGCAGCTCCGGCAGGTGGAACCGGCGGGCCAGCGCCGATGCGCCGTCCACGAACCAGTCGCCGCCCTTGATGAGGCAGAGCAGACCCAGAACGAACAGAATGCCGGGGATTATCATAGTACTCCTCCAAAACCGGGCGCAGCGTGCGCCGTATCCCATAACGCATATTCAACGGCCCGCACTTTCCGGGCCGTATTTTTATATGATACCAGATTTACCCCCGGAATACAACGTCCCGCCACGAAACATTTTGCAGCGCTATTATATATAAGGTAGCCGGAGCGCAAAAAAGCTCCCCCGAAGGGGAGCTGAACGGTCTTATTTGCACCATTTGGCAAATTCTTCATCCGTACACTTGACGTAATGGCTGCCCTCCACATGGTGGCTGGTGCCCTTGGAATAGTCGATGCCTGAGGTGGCGTAGTCGTAGGTCTCGGCCACCCGGCGCTTCTCCACCACCGGGTTCGGCAGCGGGATGGCCGACAACAGGCTGCGGGTATAGGGGTGGATGGGATCTGCAAAGATCTCCTCCGTTGTGCCCGTTTCCAGCAGGTGGCCCAGATGGAGCACGCCGATGCGGTCGGAGATGTACTTGACCATCGACAGGTCGTGGGCGATGAACAGATAGGCCGTGCCCGTCTCCTGCTGGATGTCCTTCATCAGGTTGACGACCTGCGCCTGAATCGACACGTCCAGCGCCGAGATGCACTCGTCGGCGATGATGAGCTTCGGGTTCATGATAAGGGCGCGGGCAATGCCGACGCGCTGACGCTGGCCGCCGGAGAACTGGTGGGGGTAGCGCTCGGCGTGTTCCGGTGCAAGGCCCACCTTCGCCAGAATCTTCTCCACCTTCTCGCGGCGCTCGGCCTGCGTCTTGTACATATGGTGGATGTCCAGACCCTCGCCGATGATGTCCTCCACCTTCTTGCGGGGGTTCAGAGATGCCATCGGGTCTTGGAAGATCATCTGCATCTGGGTGCGCAGGGTGTTGTTCTGGGCGTGGCTCAGATGGCCGCTGATGTCCTGCCCGTCGAATGTGATCCTGCCTGCGGTGGGGTCATACAGCCGGATGATGCTCCGGCCGATGGTGGATTTGCCCGAGCCGGACTCGCCCACCAAACCATAGGTCTCGCCGGGATAGATCTCAAAGCTGACATCGTCCACGGCCTTGACCGTGAAGTTTTTGTTTACCTTGAAATACTGCTTCAGCCCCTCGACCTTCAGCAGAGGGGTAGCGCTTTGTGCTGCCATTTACTCCGCCTCCTCGATCTTTTTTGCTTCTGCGCGCATCCGGGCCACACGTTCCTTCAGCTCCGGCGGCATCTCCACCTTGGGGGCACGGGGGTCCAGCAGCCAAGTCGCTGCAAAGTGGGTGTCGCTGATCTTGAACATGGGCGGGTCGATCTCGTCGTCGATCTTCAGCGCGTACTTGTTGCGGGGTGCAAAGGCGTCGCCGGCCTTTTCGTGCAGCAGGTTCGGCGGCGAGCCGGGGATGGTGTAGAGCCGCTCGTCAGCCGTGTCAAGGTCGGGCATGGCCGACAGCAAGCCCCATGTGTAGGGGTGGCGGGGGTCGTAGAAGATCTCATCAATGGTGCCGGTTTCGACGATCTTGCCCGCATACATGACATCGACATAGTCGGCCACCTTTGCCACGACGCCGAGGTCGTGGGTGATGTAGATGACCGAGATGCCGCGCTCCTTCTGGATGCTGCGGATAAGCTCCAAAATCTTCGCCTGAATGGTCACATCCAGTGCGGTGGTCGGCTCGTCGCAGATGAGCAGGTCGGGGTCGCAGGACAGCGCGATGGCGATGACCACGCGCTGCCGCATACCGCCGGACAGCTGGTGGGGGTAGCTCTTCATCCGCTTTTCGGCGTCGGTGATGCCCACCTCTTCCAGCAGCTCGAGGGCCTTCTTATAGGCCTCGGCCTTGGGCATCTTGAAGTGCCAGAGCATCCCCTCCATGATCTGCTTGCCGATGGTCATGGTGGGGTCAAGGCTGGTCATGGGGTCCTGAAAGACCATGGCGATCCGCTTGCCGTTGATGTGGCGGCGGATCCACTTCTTGTCCTTCTGCAGCAGGTCGACCGTCTCCGGGCTGCCGTCGGCGTGGTGGTAGCTGAACTGGATGCTGCCGCTGTTCACCTTGGCGTTCTGGGCGAGGATACCCATAGCCGCCTTCATGGTGACGGACTTGCCGGAGCCGGACTCGCCCACCAGCGCCACCGTCTCGCCCTTGTAGAGGTCGATGTTCACGCCCCGGATGGCATGGACGGGGCCGGCGGTGGTCTTAAAGGTAATATCAAGGTCTCGCACCGACAAGACCTGTTCTCTTTTTGCATCAGGCATGCTGTGCGCCTCCTTACATACTCTTCATCTTGGGGTCAAGTGCCTCGCGCAGGCCGTCGGCCAGCAGGTTGAAGCTGAGCATCAGCAGGCTCATGACCACGATGGGTGGGATGATCTGATAGGGGTGGGTGGTGAAGCTGTTGTACAGCTCACTGATGAGGGAACCCAGCGAGCACTGGGGCACCGGGATGCCCAGACCCACAAAGGAAAGGAAGGCCTCGGTAAAGATGGCCGTCGGGATGCTGAACATGACCTGCGTGATGATGGGTCCGATGATGTTGGGCAGCACTTCCTTGAAGATGATGAAGAAGCTGCCTGCGCCCAGCGTGCGGGAGGCCAGAACGAACTCCTGATCCTTCAGCTTGAGCATCTCAGCGCGGGCGATCCGGCTCATGCCCACCCACTCGGTGAGCATCAGGGCAAAGATGATGGTCACCATGCCGGGCTGCAGCACCAGAAGCAGCAGCGTGACGATGACCAGACGGGGGATGCCGTTGGCGATCTCGAGGAAGCGCTGCATCAGCATATCCACCTTGCCGCCGAAATAGCCCGAGACAAGGCCGTAGCTCATGCCGATGACCATGTCAATGACCGCAGCGGCCACGGCGATGATGAGGGAGACGCGGGCACCTTCCCAAGTACGGGTCCAGATGTCGCGGCCGTACAGGTCGCTTCCAAACCAGTAGTAGACGTCATCCTTGCCTTTTTCGACATAGTTGTTGACGATCTTCGTGCCGGTGGTGGTGCTCATCTTCTCGCTGCCGTCCAGAATGCCGAACTGCTCGATGCCGGGCACGCGGGGCGCAAAGTTTTTCTGGCTCAGATCCTGGCCGGAGTAGGTGTAGTCATTCATGCCCGGGCCAAAGATGGCCAGCAGCAGGATGATGAAGATCATGATCAGGCCCAGCACAGCGCTCTTCTTGCGGAAGAAGCGGATGCGGACATCTTTCCAGAAGCTCTGGGCCGCAAAGTTGGTATCCACCGCAATCTCGGCGGCGTTGTCTTTCCGGGCAAACTCTTCGGCGGTGAAGCTGTGCTCCGGGTATAGCTCCTGCACGGCCTGCGTGATGGCTGCGGCGGTGCTTTCGCCGCCCAGTCGGATCGCTTTTTCTGCCATATCAGTCGTCCCCCTTTGCCAGACGGATGCGCGGGTCGATGATGCCGTACAGCAAATCAACGACCAGCATGATGCCAATGTACATGGCGCTGTAGATGAAGCTCAGACCAATGACCACGTTGTAATCGTTGGACTGGATGGCCGTCACCAACAGGCTGCCCACGCCGGGGATGGCAAAGATCTTCTCGACCACCAGCGAGCCGGTCATCAGATCCACAATGAGGGGCGCCAGCACGGTGATGATGGGGATGAGGGCGTTGCGCAGGGCGTGGCGGAAGATGAGCGCTGGGCCGGAGATGCCCTTGCTCTCGGCCAGCAGCATATAGTCGGAGTCCAGCACCTCGATCATCTCGCTTCGGGTAAAGCGAGCGATGGAGGCCATGGTGAACATGGACAGCGACACGCTGGGCAGAACGCTGGAGCCAAAGATGTCCTTGGCCGAGAACAGCATCGGGAACCAGCGGAGCCGGAAGCCGAAGGTGTAGCTCAGGGTCAGTGCGAAGACGTAGGACGGCACCGACACGCCGATGACCGAGATGATGGTGGCGATGGTGTCAAAGATGGTGTCCCTCTTGAGGGCGGCGATGATGCCCAGTACGAGGCCCACCAGAGCGCCCAGCGTGACCGCCATGCCGCCGATCTGGATGGAGATGGGCAGACGGGACTGGATGAGCTGGGAGATGGGCGTGTTCTTCGAAATGTTGTAGCTTACGCCGAAGTCGCCCCGAAGCATATTGCCCACATAGCGGAAGAACTGGACATAGATCGGCTGGTCAAGGCCGTATTTTGCGTAGAGCGCGGCTCTCATATCGGCTGTCAGCTTTTCGTCGTTGAACGGCGAGCCGGGCATCAGCTGCATCAGGATGAACAGTACCAGCAGGATGGCCAGCAGCGTAAACAGCGAGGTGAGGACACGCTTGAGCGTATATTTTTTCACGTCAGGTGAACCCCCTTTTGTGGCCGCAGCGGCGGTCAGTCGTGCGTCTGCTGCGGACAGGTACAATGCCAAAAAGGCGCACAGTGGCTTTTGCGGGCCACTGTGCGGCCTTGGTTCAGCGATTCTTATTTAAGCGTTCTTCACGGTGCGCTTGTACACGCGGTTCAGTGCCACAGGGTGGAACTCTACGCCGGTAACAGCAGAAGAGACCATCTCGGCGTTGCACTGGCCGTACAGCGGGAAGATGACGGCCTGCTCCAGAACGATGGCTTCTGCATCGTACAGAGCGGCCCAGCGGCCCTCGGGGTCGGTGCAGAGGTCGCCGGTGGTGCACTCCTCAATAATGGAGTCATACTCGGCGTCGCTCCACAGACCGTAGTTGTTGGAGTTGCCAGTGACCCACATACCCAGATAGGTCATGGGGTCGGCGTAGTCGGGACCCCAGCGGGTCAGGCCCAGCTGGAAGTTTCCGTCCTGCATATCCTGCACGCGCTGCTTCTTCGGCTCGACGGTCAGGTTCACCGTCAGGCCGGGCAGGGTGGTCTCCAGCTGCTCCTTGACGACCTGTGCCACCTTCTGAGGTGCATCGTCGGCGTCAACGACCATATCGAAGGAGAAGCTGTCCTTGCCCAGCTCGCTCTTTGCAGTCTCGTAGTACTCAGCAGCCTTGGCTGCATCGAATGCGCAGTAATCCGCATACTTGGTCTGGTCAGCGCTGAAGTCGCTGCCGTCCGGGCCGGTTGCGAACTGAGGAGGAACGGCGGTGTAGCAGGGGGCGGAGCCATCCTTCAGGACGTCGCCGGTGATGGCGTCGCGGTCCAGAGCGAAGGTGAGAGCCTTGCGCAGATTCTCGTTTGCCAGCTCAGGCACACTGTTGATGTTGGGGCTGATGTACCACAGATAGCCAGCGCCCACGCTGATGAACTCGGGATCGTCCTTGACCTGATCGACCTGCTCACCATTCAGCAGGGTGATGTCCAGAGTACCGGTCTGATAGCTCATCAGAGCCTGCTGGCTGTCCTTGATGACCTGATAGGACAGGCCATCCAGCGCGATGCTGTCGGCATCGTAATAGTCGGTGTTCTTGACCATCTCGAATGCGGTAGCAGCGGGCTGATAGTCGGTCAGGATGAAAGCACCGTTGGACAGCACCGTGTCGGGGCTGGTACCGAAGGTGTCCGCGCAGGTGTTGAAGAAGGCCTCGTTGACCGGGTAGAAGGTGGGGAAGTACATCAGGCTCAGGAAGTAGCTGACCGGGACGTTCAGCTGGACCTCGAGGGTCTTGTCATCCACTGCGGTCACGCCCAGATCGGTGACGGGCTTTTCTCCTGCAATGATCTCGGCAGCGTTGACCACCTGACCAATATCCGACAGCATATAGGAATACTCGGAAGCGTTGGCAGGGTCAACCGCCCGCTGCCAGCCGAACACAAAGTCGGCTGCGGTGACGGCGTCGCCGTTGGACCACTTTGCATCGCGCAGGTGGAAGGTATAGGTCTTGCCGTCCTCGCTGATGTCGCAGCTCTCGGCAATGGCCGGGACCGCTGCGCCGTCGGTATCCATCTGCATCAGACCATCAGTGTAGTCTGCGATGACCTCAAAAGAGGTGCCGTCGGTGGCGATCTGCGGGTCCAGAGACTGAACTTCGGTCTCCAGCATGATGTTCAGGGTGCCGCCTGCGGCAGTGCCAGCTGCGCTGGAAGCACCGGTGGAGGCAGCCGTGGAAGCTGCCGTAGAGCTGGAGCCGCCGCAGGCCGTCAGGGCCAGAGCTGCTGCGGACACGCCTGCTGCTGCCAGAAAGCTGCGGCGCGAAATACGACGATCGAATCTCATAATATCTTTTCCCCTCTCTAACACCGCTTTAATCCATTAAAGCGACTGTTTCAAAAAAATGCACAAGGTGTTCCGCTCCCCCTCTGGAGCTTTTCGCACACCCTTGTGCCTTGGCCGCATTATACCGCGTCTTCCGCCGAAAGAAAAGGTTTTTTTCCAAATTTACATCTCCCAAAGGACGATTTCTGTGGTTTGACCAACAATATACCGAAATTCCAATTTGAATTTTGTATAGTTTTTCTCTTGAGCTGTACTCACTCAAAGCACAGTTCAGATGAAACAAGTGTTATCTGTCCTCCTGTTATGTACACCACGGTCGTTCCTCTTTCTTTTATAAAGAAAACCGCCCGCCGCACTTTTGGTGCGGCGGGCGGCCCAGACTTTATTTTATCGCAATTTTCAAAAATAGTGCCTATCAAAACGGCCGCTTTGCGATATGCAGTTTGCGGATGTTGCTTGTGCATTAAAAACGCAAACTGCTATATTTGGAAAATGCTCAGACTGCCTCAGCGGCAGGCACTTCGGCCTCGCCATTGTACACAGCCTCATCCAGCTGACCTTCGGTGGCGGCCACAAGAGTGGTAGCGGCCGCAGCGCCGACGACGTTGGTGGCGGTACGCGCCATATCAACGATGCTGGAAATGGGGGAAAGCAGGATGATGGCTTCCACCGGCAGACCGGCGGCGGCAAAGAGGGCCGTGGCGGTGATGGTAGCCGTGCCGGGCACGCCGACGGTGCCGATGGAGACGACCACAGCCAGCACGACAAGGAAAGCGTACTGCACCGGGGTGTATTCAATGCCCAGCAGGTGGATGGTGAAGACCGCCAGCAGGGTGGGCCAGATGCCGGCGCAGCCCGGCATACCGAGGTTTGCGCCCAGACTTGCGCCAAAGGCGGCGACGTCCTCATTGACGCCCAGCTTCTTGGTCAGCTGGTTGACGGTGACAGGGATGGTGCCCACGCTGCTCTGAGAGGTAAAGGCCACGGTGGCTGCGGGCCAGATGCCCTTGAAGAAGCGGACCGGGTCCAGCTTGCCGACCAGCTTGACGAGTACGCCTTCCACCACGAAGAGCTGGATTGCGCAGAGGATATAGGCCAGCACCAGAACACTCAGCAGCGGGATGAGGTCAGCCGGAGAAGAGCGGCTGACGGCGCGGGCGATGAGGGACAGGACGGCATAGGGGGTAAAGGAGATGACGTAGCTGACCACACGGCCCATCACAAGGTCGCCGGCGTCGATGAACTTCTTGAAGGGGGCGACCTCCTCGGGCTTCTTGACCACCAGCTTGTTGTAACTGATGGCCACCAGAATGGAAAAGACCACGATGGGCACCACCTCGCCGTTGGCCCAGTGCGAAGCGAGGTTCTGGGGAAAGAGGCTGATGACGGTGTCCACGAAGGTGGGCACTTCCTTGGCGGTGTAGTCGGTGGCCAGCTCATACTGGACGCCGTGGCCGATGTTGGTGGCCACCCCGGCGACCAGAGTGATGAGGCTGGCGAAGAAGGTGTTCAGGACGAGGAAGAAAACGGTCTTGAGGCCGATGTTTTTCAGACGAACGGAGTTGCCCAGATTGGTGATGCTGGAAATGATGCTGAAGCTCAGCAGCGGGATGACCACCGCCGAGACGACGTGGGCATAGACCGTGCCCACAGCGGCCACATAGACGTGATGGCCCTTGAATGCGAGGCCCACGATGAGGCCGAGGCCTACCGCCAGAATGGTGCGCACGCCGAAGTCCACGTGCTTTTTCTTGTGCAGATAATACAGCAGGGCAAAGAATACAGCAGTCAGGGCCAGTGCGGCCAGATCCAAAATTTCTACAGACATAAAACGGATGCTCCTTTATTTTCTGAGTGTGATGTCGTTTTTGTCTGTCAACACATTCGCTCTCTCATGGTGTTCCTCCCATTTAGCACAAACCTACTTTGTATGTATGTTTGTTCGGTTGCCGTGGAGTATACTACATCCCGTTCCGGTTGTCAAGCAAATTATGAAAAAACTTTGAATTTCACGTCCAAACGACATTCTTCTTTTGCAGCTCTTTCCTCTGCCCGCTTGACTTTTCCCCTCGGGTCGCATATAATAGAGATGCAAATGAGAATGACAGTCGCCATTCATATCACCAAATAAGCAACAAGAAACCCCTGCGGTACCGTTAATACCGAAGGGGTTTCCTGCTGCCTAGGGGTTAGTGCTTGCCAGCCTTGAACTGTTCGTCAAGCCACTTGCAGATGTAGTAAGCTACTATACCTGCTGTGACGGACAGCGCAAATGAAAATATGGTCTCCATTCTTATCACCTCCTTCTCCGTATAATGGAGTCGGAAGGCCGACACTATCAGAATACCATAAATTTCGACGATTCGCAATGAATCCATGAGAATATGTAAAAAGAGCCGCTGTGCGTGTGCACGGCGGCTCTTGTAGTTTTTCGATCTTTTACTTTGCGTACTCGACAGCACGGCTCTCGCGGATGACATTGACCTTGATCTGGCCGGGATAATCCAGCGTATCTTCGATCTTCTTTGCGATGGAGCGGGCCAGCAGGATGACCTGATCGTCGCTGATGACGTCGGGCTTGACCATGATGCGGACCTCGCGGCCGGCCTGCACGGCAAACGCCTGCTCGACGCCCTCGAAGCTGGAGGAGATCTCCTCCAGATTCTCCAGACGCTTCACATAGCTCTCGACGTTCTCGCGGCGGGCACCCGGGCGGGCGGCGCTGATGGCGTCGCAGGCCTGAATGATGAAGGCCAGCGGCGTCTTCGGCTCCACATCGCCATGGTGGGCCTCGATGGCATGGATGATCTGGGTGTTTTCCTTGTACTTGCGGCAGATGTCCACGCCGATCTGGACGTGGCTGCCCTCGATCTCGTGGTCGAGCGCCTTGCCGATGTCATGCAGCAGACCGGCACGGCGGGCCAGCGTGACATTCACGCCCATCTCGCCTGCCAGCAGACCGGCCAGCCATGCCACCTCCATGCTGTGGGTCAGCGCATTCTGACCAAAGCTGGTGCGGTACTTCAGACGGCCAATGAGCTTGATGAGGTCGGGGTGCAGGCCATGGATGCCCAGCTCCATGACAGCGCGCTCGCCCTCCCGCTTCATCTGCAGCTCGAGGTCGTGGCGGCACTTTTCCACCGTCTCCTCGATGCGGGCAGGATGGATGCGGCCATCGCCGATGAGGCGTTCCAGCGTCATGCGGGCCACTTCGCGGCGGGTCTGGTCGAAGGAGGACAGGGTAATGGCCTCCGGGGTATCGTCGATGATGAGGTCAACGCCGGTGGCGGTCTCAAGGGCGCGGATGTTGCGGCCCTCGCGGCCGATGATGCGGCCCTTCATCTCGTCGCTGGGCAGCGGGACGACGCTGACGGTCGTTTCGCTGCAGTGGTCAGCAGCGCAGCGGCTGATGGCCTGACCGATGAGGTTGCGGGCGATGCCGTCGCAGTTCTCCTTCAGGTCGGTCTCGTAGGCAGCGACGCGGATGGCCTTCTCGTGGGTCAGCTCCTCGTCCACCTTGTGCAGCAGCACCTCGCGGGCGTCCTCCTGACTCAGGCCGGCCAGCGTCTCCAGACGCTCCATCTCCTTGGCGCGCAGGGCATCGACCTCCGCCAGATGGGCGTCAGCCTCCTCGTGCTTCTTTTTCAGCTCGTCCTCGCGCTTTTCCAGCGCCTCGGTCTTGCGGTCGAGGGCCGTTTCCTTCTGGTCGATGCGGTTCTCCTGACGGCTGATCTCTGCGCGGCGCTGCTTGATCTCCTTGTCGGCCTCTGCCTTCTGGGCATCCACCTCGGCCTTCAGACGGAAGGCCTCATCCTTTGCTTCCAAAATTGCTTCCTTGCGCTTCTGGTCAGCAGCCTTGATCGCTTCGTTCACCAGCCGGGTAGCCTCGGCCTCGGCGCTGCCGATCTGGGCCTCAGCGGTCTTCTTACGGTTGTTGTAACCAATAAAATAGCCCGCAGCTGCGGCAGCGACAGCAACGATCAATGCCGCGATCACTCCGATTACGGTCATTGTTCTTCACTCTCCTTAACAGTCAAATTTTGCTTTAACAGGCAGGAGACGCTGTGCGGCCGAACGCGGGCCAGCAAAAATCAAATTTTCAACGAAAAAGAGGCAGACAAGAACAGACGCAGAGAAAGATCTTCCTGTGCGGTGAGTCTGGTGCAGCTTTTCGATTTACAAGATGTGCTTATAAAAACGGGCCAATGATGCCCCATTGAAATATCTGGTCGCGGAATGCTCCGCCTACAGCGTCTTAGATTCCATACTACTTCTTATATTACGAAACATTTTGCACAATGTCAAGGAGAAGTAAGGCGGAAAGGCGAAATTATTTTTGATTTATTCCAGATACATCCGGCGCAGACGCATCAGACGGGCCGGAGTCAGGCCATATTCGGCCTCCAGATAGGCCTCGGCGCTGCCGAAACGCTGCCGGATGATGTCCAGCACGAAGGGAGCCGACTCCGGGTGGACACCAAAAACGCCGAGGTAGAAATCCTTCCGGGATGGGTCGGCGGCGATTTCATCGGCGTGCTCGGCCCAGACTTTTTCCAGCTCCGGTCTGCGCCAGATGTTCGTCTTCACGAAATCTTCCGTAATGGTCTCATCCGACGCACCCAGCGCCAGCAGAATGAGCATCGCGGCCACGCCGGTGCGGTCTTTTCCCGCCGAACAGTGGAAGAGCACCGGCGTCTCGCCCACTTCCAGCGCACGGAACAGCTCTTTGTAGGCCTTGTTGCCGAACAGCATCCGCTCGTACATGGCATCCGCCATCCGGCGTCCCTCGTCGGGCATCCCCTTCAGCAGGGTCTCCCGGTCTTCGGGCGAGAAGTCCACCTCCTTGCCGTTCTCAAGGCAGAGGCCGCAGATGCGCACGAGCCGTGCACCGTCGGGCACATAATCGGGGCTTTCGGCGGCCTCCGCCTCGCTGCGCAGGTCAAGGATGAGCCGCAGCCCCAGCGAGTCCAGCAGCTTCCGGTCGGCCTCACCGGTGAGCTTCCACGTCGGGATGCCCCGGTAGATCTGCCCCCACCTGACGTGCTTGCCCTCGTCGGCCTCGTAGCCGCCCAGCTCGCGGAAGTTGTGGCCGCCCTCGAACGGCAATTCTGTGCCGGGGGCCGGATGCACCACAGCGGGCTTGGACGCCGCGCTGGACAGGACGGGCAGGTCGTAGAAGGGCTTGGCCGGACGTCCGCGCCGGGGCGGCAGGCTGGCTGCGCCGCCCAGCACCTCCATGAGGTAGCCGCGCAGCAGGTCGAGGTAGGCCGAGGTGTGGTCGCGCCGCTGCAAAAGGGAGACGCAGAGGGGCGGCAGATCCTCCAGCAGGACATCCCGCACCCGGTCCAGCTCCCGCCGTGCCCCCGGCTCATACCGGGTCAGGCAGGTGCAGAGCTGCTCCTGCACGAGGTAGTAGGCCTGATAGAAGCTGGGGCCGATCTCGGCGTTAGGCGCGAAACCCGCCCGGGCGCAGGCCTCCCACAGCGGGGCAAAGAGGTCCTGCCGCAGGCTGGGCAGAAGGACCCGCTGGTTCCGCAGCTCGGCCAGCGGCACGCTCTCCCTCTCCCAGAAGGGGTGGCCCCGCGGCACCAGTAGGCAGGCCGGGTCGGCCCGGAGGGTGGTGCGGGCCAGCACCGGTGCGGCGCAGCCCAGATCCATCACGAGGCCCGCGTCCAGCTCGCCCTGCTCCACCCCCTCGGCCACCGCGTCGTTGTCCAGCAGGCGGAAGCGCATCTCGATGTGGGGGTACTGCTGGCGAAACTTGTCCAGCTGGGTCTCGAGGCCGGGCAGATAGTCCGGCACCAGTGAGACGCTGATGCCGATGCGCACCGGCTGGGCCGACTGGATCTCCGCGTGGAGCGCTGCCTGCATCTGCTGAAACTGCTCCACCACCGGCGCGGCATGGCGCTGTAAGCTCACGCCCCGGTCGGTGAGGCTGAGCTTGTGGTGGGCGCTGAGAAAGAGCGGCCCGCACAGCTCGGCTTCGAGGGCCGAGATGCTCTGACGCAGAGCCTGCCGGGATAAAAACAGGCGCTGGGCCGCGCGGGTGTAATTCATCTCCTCGCAGAGGACCAGAAAATAATGCAGCTGGCGGATGTCCATCGTTTCCTCCTGAATGATCGTAGTCTCATGGGTAAAGCATACCGCCTTTTGGCCGGATTGTAAAGCCGCCGGGCACAAAATCCCGCTTTTTCTGCCCTATTGACGCCGGCTCTGCCCGCGCGTAAAATAAAGAAAAAGGAGGCCCTGCCTATGACACACAATGCTCCGGCACCGAAGGCCCAAAGCCTCGGCACGCTGTTTTTTACCTTTTTCAAGATCGGCCTGTTCACCTTCGGCGGCGGCTACGCTATGATCGCCCTGCTGGAAGAGGAATTTATCCAGCGCCGCAGGTGGCTGGATAAGGACGAATTCCTCGACATGACCGCCATCGCGGAATCCACCCCCGGCCCGGTGGCCATCAACAGCGCCACCTATCTCGGCTACAAGCTGGCCGGAGTCCCCGGCGCGGCGGCCTCCACCGTGGCCGTCTGCCTGCCGTCCTTTCTCATCATCTACGCCATCTCGCTGTTTTTTGAGCAGTTCACCCAGCTCACCGTCATTGCCAACGCCTTCAAAGGCATTCAGGTCTGCGTCATCTATCTCATCTTCTCGGCTGGTGTGCGGATGCTGCAGGCGCTCGACCGCTCCCTCTTTTCTTCCGGCGTCCTCCTGTCCGTCTTTCTGGCGATGACGAGCCTTTCGCTGGCGGGCATCAGCGTCTCGTCCATCCTGCTCATCCTCCTCAGCGGTGCGGCAGGCGTGGCCGCGTGGCTCTTGGGCCGCAGAAAGGAGGGGAAGTGATATGCTCCTGAAGCTGTTCCTCACCTTTTTCGAGATCGGTGCCGTCTCCTTCGGCGGCGGCTACGGCATGATCTCCCTCATCCGGGAAAAAGTCCTGCTCCATGGCTGGCTCTCCGAGGCCGAGTTTCTGAGCTTCATCGCAGTGTCGGAATCCACCCCCGGCCCGCTGGCCGTCAACATGGCCACCTTCATCGGCGCTTCGCAGGGCGGGGTGCTGGGGGCGCTCTGCGCCACACTGGGCGTCGTCCTCCCCTCCTTCTTCATCATCCTGCTCATCGCGGCCCTCATCCACGACTTACTCAAGTACGCCGGGGTCGAAGCCTTTCTCTCCGGTGTCCGGCCCTGCGTCGTGGCCCTTATCCTCTCCACTGCCCTCACGATGGGCCTGAGCACCCTTCTGGACATCTCCACCGCCGCCGACGCCCCCGCGCCATCATGGCAGGGCATCGGCCTCCTTGCACTTCTGGCCATCGTCCGGCTGGTCTGGCAGAAAGCGAAAGGCAAAGCCCCTTCGCCCATCGGGATGATCCTGCTCTCGGCGGTGCTGGGCGCACTTTTATACCAATAAAAAAGAACGGCATCTGAGCTTTTCTCCGATGCCGTTCTCTATTTTGCTCTTCTGAAATCCGATTCACAGACCCGGCCATTCTGGGCCAGAACACGGCGCAGGACCTGCATCACGCCGGAGTTGGTGTTGGGCGGCGCGAGGAAGGGCACCTCCTCCCGGAGGGCGGGCGAGCCGTTCTCCACGAGGAAGCCGTACTTTGCCGCCTTCAGCATCTCCGCGTCGTTGAAGGTGTCGCCGAACGCCATCATGCCCTCGGGCGGGACGCCCAGACGCTCCCCCAGCCGAAGCAGGGCCGCGCCCTTGTGGACACCGGGGTTCATGATGTCCACCCAGTCTGCACCGGCCACCGCCACCGAGAAGCGCCCGCCCCAGACCGGGCCATAAAGCGCGTCGTAGCCCTTTTGGGCATCCCCCTCGGGGAAGTAGATGGTGAATTTATCCACCCGGGCGGTCACGTCCTCCAGATGGGCGACATATTCCACCTTGGTGTAGAATCTCTTGAAGACCCTGTCGTATGGCCGGAACTGCTCCTCCACATAGGCCGTTTCCAGCCCGCAGAGGACGGCGGCGTGGCCCGCGCTCCGGGCCTGCCCCGCCAGCGTGTGCCAGTCGGCAGCGTCCATCTCGGAGAGGTACAGGCTCTCGCCCTTCCAGCAGATGGCACCGCCGTTGTCACCCACAAGGATGATGTCGTCCTGCAGGGGCGCGAACATCTCCTCTAAGGTATAGATGGGCCGTCCGCTGGCGGCAGCGAACCGGATGCCCCGCTCTGCCAGAGCGCGGACAGTCTCCGCGAAGTCCGGCGGGAGCTGGCTCTGGCCGTCCAGCAGGGTAGCGTCAAGGTCGGAGGCAATGAGGCGGATGACGTCCATGCGCGCCTCCTCAGCCCACATAGCTGATGTTCACGTCGATCTGTCCGCCATAGCCGGGGATGCGGGCGGTGCAGCTGCCCTGCCACATATCGCAGGAGATGGGGCTGCTGGCCACACCGTAGTGTGCGTTCCAGATGCTGTAGCCCGTCAGGCGGCTCAGATCCACCCGCTGGCGGAACCACAGGGTAGAAGCGTAGACGCCGGGCTTGTAGCCCTGCGCCTTGACCTCCTCGCAGAAGGCGATGGCGCACTTGGTGCGGTCCTCGACGCCCAGACCGTCGGCGCGGCCATTCTTGCCGCCGGAGGCCTCAGTATCGAAGTAGATGGGGTAGTCCAGCTTGCGGCCGTTCAGGACATAGGCACAGCCCATGGCTTCCTCCCGGGCTTCCTCCTCGTTGACGGCCTGACTGAAGAAGTAGACGCCCACCTTCAGGCCCGCATTGCGGGCATTGGTGAAGTGCTGCTCGAACATGGGGTCCAGCACCAGCGCACCGCTGCCGTAGCCGCGGTAACCGATGCGGATGATGACGAACTTGACGCCCGCCGTCTTTACCTGTTCCCAGTCGATGCTGGACTGATATTTCGAGACATCGATGCCGAAGGTGGCATTCTGCTGCACGCCGTTGGCGTCGAAGTAGTAGAGCTTGTTGTCGATGGACTGGATGCCCTTCACGGGCTGGTTGGTGTACTGGTCATAATAATAGGTCTTGCCGCCCACCGTGCGCCAGCCGGAATAGACCGGGGCCGGGGTGCTGCTGCCGCTGTCGTCTTTGTCGCTCCTGCCGAAAAGCAGGTTCCACAGCCAGCTCAGCAGGCCGTTCTCGTCCGTGAGACAGGCGGGGTCGATGCTGCTCTCGTCCAGCGTGCCTGCATCCAGTGCGGCGCGGATCTCCTCCGGGGTCAGCAGGATGGTGCCCTCCTCGGTCTTTACCGGCAGGGCAGCCTCCTCGGAGTTCGTCTCTGCACCTGCCTCCGGCTGGGCCTCTGCGGCCTGCTCCACCGGTGCGCTCAGGGGGTCCTCTGCGGCCAGTGCCTCCGTCTCCTGCTGTAGGCTGGGGAAGTTGTTCTCCTGCTCCAGCTCCTCGATGCTGCCCATCATGGGGTCAGCAGGCGCGGCCTCCGGGGCCGCAGGCGATGCGGCCGTTTCCTCTGCAGGGGCAGCCGGAGCTTCCGACACGGCAGGCGCTTCCGTCTCATTCTGGCTGGGGGCAGCGGGCTGCGCGGCAGACGCAGCGGTGCTCTCCGCCTCCGAGGATGCAGAGTCCGTCTTTGACGGCTTGGGAGCTTCCTTCTTGTCGTCTTTCTTTGTGCTGTGGGCCGCGTTGCTCTCGCCCTCCCACAGCAGGGCCGACGGCTCCACCGTCAGGCCTGCGGGCTGAGACGCCAACAGGGCCGTGGTGCCAAAGCCGCCCACTGCGATGGCAAGCGCCATCACCGCCGAGGCCACCATCTGGCCCGCCGCGCGGCGCGTCTTCTTTTTTGGGGTTCCTGTATCGTTCCGTCTCATTCCGCCTGCTCTGCCTCCAAGCTCTATTCTAACGCGGCCTCTCGCCGCCGGAAGTGCTATTTGCACACCTATAGTATACACCCAACTGCAAGCTCCCGTCAATCTCCTTCGGTGCGTCCTGCGGAGCGTCTCGCGGGGGGCGTCTACTGCCAAAAATGCTCTGTATGAAATACGGCCCAGACCCTCTCATTATTGCACCGACGAGAAAAAAGACAAGTTTTGAGCAGAATTTTTGCGTTTTCCTCTTGCTGTCTTGACAGGTGTATGGTATCATGATGGTCATGCAGCTTTTGCTGCCCTTGAAACTGTAATGACGGAAAGGCAGATCTTTATGTCAAATGTAAAAGATTTCTTAAAACGCAAGGACATCGTCATCACCCCCCAGCGCTACCTCATCGAGGCGCTGGGCGCGATGGCACAGGGCCTGTTTGCCAGCCTGCTCATCGGCACCATCATCAAGACGCTGGGCCAGCAGACCGGCCTTGAGACGCTGGTGGACTTAGGCGGCTACGCCACGGCCATGAGCGGCCCGGCCATGGCTGTGGCCATCGGCTGGGCGCTCCACTGCCCGCCGCTGGTGCTGTTCAGTCTGGTGACGGTGGGCTACTCCTCCAACGCTCTGGGCGGCGCAGGCGGTCCTCTGGCCGTCCTCATCATCGCCATCGTGGCCGCTGAGCTGGGCAAAGCCGTCAGCAAGGAGACCCGCATCGACATCCTCGTGACCCCGCTGGTGACCATCTTCTCCGGCGTCGGCCTCTCGATGCTCATCGCCGCCCCCATCGGTGCCGCCGCAAGTCAGGTAGGCACCCTCATCATGTGGGCCACCGAGCAGGCCCCCTTCCTGATGGGCATCCTCGTCTCGGTCATCGTGGGCGTCGCACTGACTCTGCCCATCTCCTCTGCCGCCATCTGCGCAGCGCTGGGCCTGACCGGCCTTGCCGGCGGTGCCGCTGTGGCGGGCTGCTGCGCCCAGATGATCGGCTTCGCCGTCATGAGCTATAAGGAAAACGGTGTCGGCGGCCTCATCAGTCAGGGCCTCGGCACCAGTATGCTCCAGATGGGCAACATCGTGAAGAACCCCCGCATCTGGATCGCACCCACTCTGGCCAGCGCCATCACCGGCCCTCTGGCCACCTGCGTCTTCCACATGGAAATGAACGGCGCAGCCGTCTCCTCCGGCATGGGCACCTGCGGCCTCGTGGGCCAGATCGGCGTCTACACCGGCTGGGTCAACGACATTGCCGCCGGCACCAAAGCCGCCATCACCCCGATGGACTGGGCCGCCCTCGTCCTCATCTGCTTCGTCCTGCCCGCCGTGCTCAGCGTCCTCTTCTGCGAGATCGAGCGCAAGCTTGGCTGGATCAAGGACGGCGACCTGAAGCTGAACTGAACAAGCAAAAAAGCCTGCCGACGCAGGCTTTTTTCTGTTCATACCACTCGTTTTCCGTCCAGCACCGCCTGCCGGAGCGTATCCCCGTCGTACACCAGCTTGAGGGAGAACCACGGGCGTTCCTCGTTCAGCAGCCGGAAGAAGATCTTGTCGCCCTCCCAGATGGGCAGCTGCGTCACCTTCTCCTTCGGCACCCATTCCAGCACTCCCTCACGGCAGGCATCGCCCTGCATCATCTCGCCCGTCCACTCGTCGGCGGTGTAGAGGTGGATGAACTCGGTCATATTGCCCCAGATGAAGGTCAGCAGGCCCCGGCTGCGCCAGTGGGTCAGGGTCAGGCCTGTCTCCTCCTTCACCTCGCGGAGAAGACAGTCCTCCGGGCTTTCGAACCGCTCGAATTTGCCGCCCACGCCGATCCACTTGTCGTGGTTGTAGTCGTCCTCCTTCTTCACCCGGTGGAGCATCAGGTAGGCGTCGTCCCGCTCCAGATAGCACAGCGTCGTGCTGAAGATCGGGTATTCCGGGTCCATAAAGGCTCCAAGCTTCATCGTTTTTCCTCTTCTCTGAATCAAACTGTTACAGCAAAGCGCCCCGCAGATGACCCCTGCGGGGCGCTGTTTTCATGCGTTCATGCCTTGCGGCCTGCCCGGCCCTTGCCCGCGTTGTTCAGCTTGCGGACGAGGTCGTTCTGGTGCTTGCGCTGGGAGGGCGTCGGCTCGGGGTCGTGCACTTCCTCTGCCTTGGCCCGGGTCTGCTGGGCGGTGGCGTCCACGCGCTCAAGGTTCCACTCCTGATTGCCGCCCGAGACGAAGTTCCAGATCTGGGCCTGCGCACCATTGGAGGTGTTCATGCCCACGAGGTCGATGTACTTGTCGGCCAACACATTGCGGATGCGGGTGCGGCCATTGCGGGTGGGTTCCAGCGCCCAGCACTGGCTCATGCCGCTGGTGCGTCCCCACTGATGGAGCCATGTGCCCTCCACCACGCCGCCGAGGGCAAGGTCGATCATTTTCCCGGTAAAACGGTTCTGGATGCGCCAGCGGCCTTCGCCGGCATCCACGAATTTCCACTGCTGCCATGGATGACCTGCGTAATCCCACAGACGGATCGCAGCGCCGTTCTCCGTGTTGAAGTTCTTTACTTCCAGCACCTTTCCATTGGGGGCCTTGATGAGGTAAAACTCATTTTCCGATAATACGACCTGCGATGCCTTTGCCATAACTGCGATCTCCTTTCAGCGTAGATTTTACTGCCCCTATTATAGCGCATTTTCATTTGGGCAGCAAGAATAGTTTTCCATAATCTTTTCCAATTTCTTTATACATTTTGACCGTTTTGCTGGAATTCCCCCTGTCCCGGGTTCCGTCGTCGGCGCACACTTGTATACATTATGAAAACGGCCCGCCGGGGGCGTTTTCCGCGCTGTCTCCACGGCAAGAACAACGCCCCCGTTTTCGGCTCGTTTCGGGCCAGTTCCGGGGAGTTCTGTAGTTGCTGCAAGGCCAATTCAGGGCAATGACTTTATTTTTATAAATCAAAGCTCACTTTGATGCTTTACTTTAATGATAGATATAGCATTTCAGAGAACGCTTTAATTTGTTTCACGTTTTCTGCTATTGACTTTATTTCAAAACCGGTGTATAGTAAGCTTACAAGGAGCGGAGAATGCTCCTCAACAACGAGCTTCAGGTCCCGCGTCCGGCGGGCCTGTGAGAAAAATATAGGAGGTTTGACTATGTATTACTACATTCTGGGCTGCGGTATCGCTTGTTTGATCCTGTTCGGCATCGACAGCATGGAGACGGTATGCGTCAAGCCGGCTGAGATGGTTGGCAAGGTCCTGCTGTGGCCTGTCACCCTGATGGAAGCAGTTGTCCGTTACAACTCCACTCATCACGACTTCAAGGCTGCGCTGTAAAACGCATCACGTCCAAGGACGTCGAAAAAGCCATCAAGGCTGCCGTACTCTTTGCGGGGTACGGCAGCCTTTTTGCTTTACACCCGGGGGCCGGATGTGATACACTATCTCTATAAGCCGCTTTCCCTCACCGAACTTTATCATGCGCAGCGGTGCGCTGTCTTTTCAGGAGGACTATGAAACCCGATTATAAGCTGGTCGCCAAGGCCAAATACATCCACATGACCGCCGACCTCGCCAGTGAGATCTGGCACGAGGTCTACAAGCGCTACTTCCCAGCAAAGCAGCTGGACGCCCTCGTTGAGAGCTTCCAGAGCGCCGACGCCATCGAGGAGGACATCGACAACGATGTGAACTACTTCCTCGTCTTCCTCGGCAGCCAGCTCATCGGCTATTTTGCGTGGAAGATGGAAAACACCTCGCTCCACCTGCTCCATCTCTACCTCAAGCCCGCATACCGGGGCAAGGCCATCGGCCGGGACATCGTGGCGTCCTGCGAACGTCTGGCCCGGGGCGAGGGCCGGGGCCGGGTCTGGTGCGGCGTTAACGCCAAGGCCCTGCCCGTGCAGCAGTTCTTCAAGGCCCGGGGCTACCGCTCCCTCGGCCCTGCCGAGAGCGAGGGCGGCATCGACCGCAACGAGCTGATCTTTGAGCGGATGTTGTAAGAAAAAGACCATTGCATTTTTCCTGCATTTGTACTACACTAAAGTAGTGTATTGAAGTGCCCGTCTGCGGGCCGAACATCAATGAATGACCGGGGAGGAACTGTATATGGCTAAGGACCATCCGACCGGAAAATCCGGCCTGTATGCCGCTTTTCTGGAGCTTGAAACGCCGGAGGAATGCTACCGCTTCCTGCAGGACGTATGCAGCTATGCAGAGCTGAGCGCGATGGAGCAGCGCTACAACATCGCCGAAAAGCTCATGCGCAAGCAGAGCTACACCAGCATCATGGGCAATATCGGCGCTTCCAGCGCGATCATCAGCCGTGTGAGCCGGGTGCTGAGCCGGGACGACAGCGTCCTGCGCCGCATTCTGGAGAAAAACGGCGTCTCTACTGACGCCGAGGAATGATCTTTCACTGACCGCTGCGCACTGCGGGCCGGGGACGCCCCGCCTGCGGTGCGCTTTTTTCGTTGATCTATAAGGAGATGTTTTTATGAGCAAAGCTGTTCTGTTTTTTGCCGACGGCACCGAGGAATGCGAGGCCCTTCTGGTGGCCGACCTGCTCCGCCGCGCCAAAGTCGAGGTCATCATCGCCTCTGCGATGGGCCGCCGTGCGCTGGTCAGCAGCCACGGCATCCACCTGAACGCGGACGCACTGGCTGAGGACGTGGACTACAGCGATGTGGACATGGTCGTCCTGCCCGGCGGCATCCCGGGCACCCCCAACCTCGCCGAGAACAAGACCGTCACCGACACCTGCGTTTCCTTTGCCAAAGCCGGGAAAAAGGTCGCCGCTATCTGCGCCGCCCCCAGCGTCCTTGCCAGCCTCGGCCTGCTGGAGGGTAAAAACGCCACCGCACACGCCGGTTTTCAGGATAAGCTGGCCGGTGCCATCGTCCACGACGAGGAAGTCGTCGTAGACGGAAACATCACCACCAGCTACGGCCTTGGCGGTGCCATTCCTTTCGCTCTGGAGCTGGTGCGCCAGCTGGCAGGCCCCGCCGAGGCCGACCGCATCCAGAAGGCCATCGCTTATCGGCACTGAGAAGGAGGCTTTTCGATGCGCTTCATCACCTGCCGTCTGCCCGACGGCGTAGAAGACCCGGCCATCCTGTCGGCGGATGGCCGTCAGGTCTGGCCCCTGAGCTGGCTGGGCCTGTCCTACGAGACTCTGTCCGACGCCATCCCCTTTCTGACCCCGCAGGTGCGGGCCGGGCTTTCGCTGGCCATCGCGGGCATCCCGGCCCTGCCCATCGAGGCTGTCACTCTGGAAAGCCCCATCCCCGCCCCGGCGCAGGATGTCATCTGTCTGGGCATCAACTACATGGCCCATTCGGACGAGGCTGAGAAATACTCTGCCGACGCCTTCGCCACCCAGCATCAGGATGCCATCTACTTTTCCAAGCGGGTCACCCGGGCCGTGCCGGACGGCGGCTTCATCGAGGCTCACACCGACCTCGTGAAAAAGCTGGACTACGAGTGCGAGCTGGCCGTCGTGCTGGGCCGGGATGCCAAGGACGTTCCCGCAGGGCAGACCAGAGACTACGTCTTCGGCTATACCATCCTGAACGATGTCTCGGCCCGGGACGTCCAGACCGCGCACAAGCAGTGGTATTTCGGCAAGAGCCTCGACGGCTTTACCCCCATCGGCCCCTGCATCGTCACGGCGGATGAGTTCGAGGCTTATCCGCCCAAGCTCCCCATCCGGTGCTTCGTCAACGGCGAAAAGCGGCAGGACTCCAACACCGGCCTTCAGATCTTTAACATCGACCACGTCATCGCCGAGCTGTCGCAGGGCATGACCCTCCGTGCAGGCACCATCATCGCCACCGGTACCCCGGCAGGCGTCGGAATGGGGATGGACCCGCCCCGCTTCCTCGTCCCGGGCGACGAAGTGCGGTGCGAGATCGAGGGCATCGGCACCCTGACGAACACGGTCCGCTGAGTGCGTTCAATTCCAATTGGTATTATTCTACGCAATTTCTACTGTATCGATTGGTTTTTGTGTAAACCAGCCTTTTATTCACGAATAGTTCATATTAAATTCATATTCCGTTCACGCATCTTCGGTATATGTATGGCATCCAAGGCGCACAACGCGCCAAAAAGCCGCTGACGGCACACTCCATGCTGCTGCCCCGCCCGGGCGGCAAAGGAAAGGAATCAGAAGATATGAAAATTGGTTTTTGGGAACTCGTGGTCATCGTGGTCATCGCGTTCGTCTTCATCGGCCCCGACCAGCTGCCCGTCTACGCAAAGAAGCTGGGCAAGATGCTGCGTGAGCTGAAGAAGTACACCGGCGCTGCCTCCGAGGAGATCCAGAAGAACGTCGTGGAGCCTCTGAACGAGATCCAGGCCCCCCTCAAGGAGGCGGTCGCCCCCCTGACCGACATCAAGAAGGACATCGACAACAGCGTGAAGGACGTCACCAAGAGCTTCACCGGCATCGGCAAGACCAGCAAGGAAGAAGCCGCCAAGGCCGAGCAGCCGGAGGAAGTCACCGAGCTGGAGGTCGAAGAGCTGCCCGAGGAGGCTCCTGCTGAGGCTCCCGCCGCTGAGACGGCTGAGCCTGTGAAGGCCGAGGAAAAGGCCGACGCCCCCGCTGCGGCAGCCCCTGTGGCCGAAGAAGCCGCACCCGCTGCCGAGGCCGCGCCCGCCGAAGAGGCAAAGGCCTGAACATCCACACCGATGCACCCGCGCCCGCGGTTGCCTTATACATCGTAATCAGCCCGCCTCGCGGCGCGGCAAAGTAAAAAGGAGATCATTATTATGCGTATTGGTACTAACGAGCTGCTTATCATTCTGGTCGTCGTCCTGCTGATCTTTGGACCCAAGAACCTGCCGAAGCTGGGCAAGATGTTCGGCAAGACCATGAACAACTTCAAGAAGGGCATGGAGGAGTCTGACGACGAGGCCGAGACCACCACTGCAAAGGCCGAGACCAAGACTGAGAAGAAGGACGACGAGGAGTAATCTGTGGCTACGAACGTAAAGCGCAAAAAAAAGGCCGAAGTCATGGCTGACGACGGCAACATGACGCTGACGGGCCACCTGAAAGAGCTGCGCAACCGCCTCATCGTCTGCGCCGTGGTGTTCGTGGTGGCGGTCGTGGTCACACTGTCCTACGCCGACCGCCTCATCGACCTGCTGACCGCGATGGGACAGGGCTTCTACACCTTCGTGTCCATCGCCCCGCAGGAAAAGCTGATGCAGTATTTCCGCGTCTCCCTGCTGGCGGCTGTGGTCGTTACGGTGCCGGTGGCGCTGTATCAGGTATACGCCTTTGCAAAGCCCGGCCTGAAGAAGAGCGAGACCTTCTTCCTCAAGCTGGTCATCCTGCTGGGTCTGGCCCTCTTCGTGGTGGGCGTGATGTTCGCCTACAAGCTCATGATGCCCTTCATGCTCCAGTTCCTGAGCACCGGCATCGAGGGCGCCGATTACATCCAGACCACCACCAGTATCGAGAGCTACGTCAGCCTCTGTCTGACCATGTTCATCATCTTCGGCTGCGTGTTCGAGATGCCTTTGGTCACCATCATTCTGGCCAAGATGGGCATTGCGAACCCCCAGCTCATGAAGAAGGGCCGCGGCATTGCCATCGTGCTCATCTTCTTTGTTGCAGCCGTCGTCACCCCGCCGGACATCGTTTCCCAGTGCATGGTAGCCATCCCGATGGTCCTGCTCTACTTTGTCAGCACCTTCCTGAGCGGCATCTTCTACAAGCCCCGCACGGAGGAAGGCGAGGAAGAGGACGAGGAAGACGAGGACTAAGGCTTCTTAAAACAAAAATGAGACAGGCAGCCCCTTTGCGGGGAAGCCTGTCTCATTTTTTGTTGTCCGCAGAAACGGAGCGTCCACCTCACAGGTCCACTACGCTCCCCACTTCTCCCGGCGCAGCGGGCACCGGGCCGAGCCGGACGGCATCGGCATCCCGCCGCACCACGAACTCCACCGGCTGGCCGGCGGCAAAGGCGGGGCGATAGCTCAGCTCCAGCGTCTCCCACTCGCCCGGGACGGCACAGAAGCAGTGGAGCATCGCGCCGCGCCCGGCGGCGAGGTTCAGGGTAAAGGCCGAGGCGTCGGCGGCGTTCTCTGCATAGAGCGGGGCCGCGAAGCTCCCGCAGGGGATGCTCTGCCCCCCGCAGCGGGCCGTGACGCCGCTGTCCAGACTGTACAGCTCGTTCAGAGTGGAGACGTCCCGGCTGTGGAGGTAGCTTGCCCCCACCGGCAGGGTGCGGGCCGAAAGGTTCTCCACCGAGAGGTAGACCAGCACCCCGTTCAGCCCGGGCGCAGGCGCATAGCCCAGCAGCTCCACCGCCGCCTTGCCGTCCAGCAGGGCAGGCTGACCCACGGCCCGGGGCTGTGCCCCAGCCGCCGAGACACCTGTGAGCAGGGCAGCGGCCAGACTGACCGCGCCCGAACCGGCGCATTTCAGGAACGACCGGCGGGAAAGGGACTGAGACATGGGGGACTCCTCCTTGCAGCGAGAAAAATCATTCACTTTATAGAGTATCGGTTTCTCTGCGCCCTGTCAAGAGTCTGGACGGGTTCTGCCGCAGATTTTGCATTTTCTTTGCCGATCTTGTACCAAAAAGCCGCAAAAATGCCGCCCGGCGTCAAAATCGCCGGGCGGCAGCGGGTGCAGTCTTATTCGAAGGCCTCGTTCTCCTCTGCTTCGGCCTGACCGCGCAGGGTGTCGGCGTAGCCGAAGGGCACGATGTCGATGGCCTCCACCAGACGGTCGCGCATCCAGAGCTGAACATCGGTCTGGACGGTGTAGCCGCAGCCGGGGTCAGCCATCCACTGTTCCGGGTGGCGGGAGGGGAGGGCGCGCTGGCTCAGCATACTCATGATGACGCCGCCGTGGGTCACGCAGGCAGCCTCGGTGACGTCCATCCGGATCATATACTCGAACAGCTTGAGCAGCGTTTCCGCGCAGCGTGCGTGGAACTGCTCGGTAGGCTCTGCGCCCTCCGGCACGAAACCCGAGCCGGGGGTGATCCACTTCTTGAAGTCCTCGTTCTTCACCAGCTCCTTGACGGGATGGTTCTCAAAGACGCCAAAGCTCGCCTCCCGCAGGTCGTGCACCGAGAACTGGTGGGTGGCATTCGGGAACAGGATGTTGGCCGTCTCCACGGCGCGCATCAGGGGGGAGGAGAAGACGGTATCCACCTGCGGATACTCGAACCGCTCCTTCAGCTCGGCCAGCTGGGCGCGGCCCTCGTCGCACAGGGGAATGTCCGTGCCGCTGCCGATGTAAAGGCCCTGTAAATTACCGGCCGTCAGGCCATGGCGGATGAGATGGAGCTTAAAGGTTTTCATGCAAAAACACCTCTTGTGAGCTATCTTGTACTGTGCTGGTTCGCACAAATCTTGCTTTTCTGCTAAAATTCCCGGCATCCTCAGACACAAAATGTATGCCGTCAGGCTTTAGTTTAACATAGATATGGTGGAAAGAGCAACCCCTTTGACAAAAACGCCGAAATTATCGCGGAAAATCCGTCACTTTTTCGCTTTACAAGTCGTTTTCCATTGTGTATAATCAACGTGCTGTAAACCAAAAATCAAGGAAGTCCCATCTTTTATCTGAGGAGCCAAACATCATGGAGTTCAATCGTATCATCAAACTGCTGCGCAAGGAGCGCGGCATCACCCAGAAACAGGCGGCAGAGGATCTGGGCGTTTCGCAGGCCCTGCTTTCCCACTATGAAAAAGGCATCCGGGAGTGCGGCCTGGACTTTGTGGTACGGGTCGCCGATTATTATAATGTCTCCTGCGACTACCTGCTGGGCCGCTCGGCAGAGCGCAACGGCATGATGCTCTCGGCAGAGGACATCCCCAACCCCGACAAGATGAAGGACAACATCTATCATGGCAGCGTCCTTCCCACCATGAACAAGAAGCTCATCTCCAACAGCCTGAACGTGCTCTACGCCAAGATCGGCGAGTGCCACAGCAAAGCGCTGACCACCGAGGTCAGCGCCTACCTGATGACCGCCGTGGCCAAGATGTTCCGGCTGCTCTACTCCGCCGAGCCCCACAACGCCCCCAGTATGTTCAGCGTGGACGCCCGGCGCTGGCCCGGCTATTCTGACGCCGTGATGCACTCCGCACAGGCCAACGTGGAGGCTCTGCTGGCCGGAGAAGAGCTACCCGGCGGCGAGGGCGTGGCCGACCCGTCCTGCCTCGCCATGACCACCGAGAGCCTGACCCGGGAATACCCGCTGTATACGCCCAGCCTGCTCAATCTGGTCAAGACCAGCGAGACCCGCGCCCGGGAGCTGACCGGCGAGGACCGCACTTAACTCTCTGTGAAACTAATGTAAATTCTGCTCTGTTTTGCTTGCATCTGCGTGCAAAAAATGTTATAAACAAGACAGAACATTTTCATCGTGCTTTTTTATTTATAAAAACGATTTCAAGGAGGGACACATCCATGTCCAATAAGATTTCCCGCCGCACCTTCCTCAAGTGCACCGGCGCTTCCGCCGCCGCTCTGGGCGCTGCTGCCATGCTGGGCGGCTGCGGCTCCAGCACCAGCGACGCCATCGAGGTCAAGGTGGGCGATAAGGTCAGCAACTGGAACAATCTGGGCGTCCAGCTCACCAGCGTCTTCACCATGAGCACCACCCCCGACCTGCCCGACCACGAGTACGTCGCCGTCCTCATCACTGCGGTCAACCGCTCCGGCGCGACCACCTTCAACATCGGCGCACAGAACCTCGCCGAGCTGGATGCGGCCTATCCTCTGGACAATGAGGCCACCAAGATCGACGTCGCCCGCCAGTATTTCCACGCTCTGGCTGCCTCCACCACCGACTTCACCGCCACCTGTGACGGTGCCGAGGCCGAGGTGGGCGCTTACATCCAGCTCTACAACGCCGACGCCCAGAGCTTCTCTGAGTCCACCAACCTGCCCCCGCAGGGTTCCGGCTACATTGAGCTGATCTGCTGCGTCCCCACCGGCTGGCAGAAGCTGAACGTCACCTTCGTCCCCACCTTCGTGGCCAACAAGAGCCTGACCTTCACCCTCAGCTCTTCCGATATTGCACAGGCCTAAAGGCGTTTTTTCCGGACGAAATTCCGTCCCACGGGCAGATCTTTCCCCACAAAATTTTGTGAAAACCATTGACATCTGCTCATTTTTCGCCTATTGTATAGGCAAGACGCCCTACGGGGCAGTACAATGATTTCTGTGTTTCTACATAAAGGAGGAACGATCATGTCCTTAGAATTCAATCGCCGCTCTTTCCTGAAGTACAGCGCTGCCGCTGCTGTGGCTGTGGCTGGTTCCAGCCTGCTGACCGGCTGTGGTGAGGATGAGTACCAGAAGACCGGTAAAATCGGCAGCACCCTGAAGCTGATGGGCACCTTCAAGATGAAGGATGCGCCCACATTCGATAACGGTACTTTCAAGACCACCATCAACATTAAGTGCACTACGGACAAGGTTCCTCTTTGCGTGACTAGGGGTAACTTCGAGCTTACTGTAAACAGCACTGGCAAGAGCAAGGATGACGTGGACTATCTGGACAATGCCATCACTGTCAAGCGTCAGGGTGCAGGCTCTTCTGGCGGAAAGTTCGATTTGACGACTGATGACGGTGAACAGGATTTCGATATTACTGTTACCGGCGTTACTCTTAAGAACAACGACAAGGTCGAGTTCAAGTACTGGCCCCGTATTCAGGCCAGCAGCGGCAACAGCGGCTACACCCGTGCTTTCTGCACTTGGAAGATGACCGCCAAGGTCGATGCTACCACTGGAAAAGTCACCTTCGAATAATTTCTTATTTCCGCACTCCACGCCCAAGGCTCACGCCTTGGGCGTTTTTGTTCGCCCTGTTTCGTCGATATGCTAAATTCAGGGCAAAGAATTTTAGTGGTTTTATGTCTTGTGCACAGGGGGCTTTTCCTGCTACAATAGGGACATACCAACCGGGGAGCGCAGCGGACGGGCAAGTGCCGCCGCGCAGTTTCCTTTTGAGGGATGGGCGTCCTGCCTGATTTCACAAGAACAGGAGTGTGCAGTTTATGATCAATATGGTAAAGCTTCCCACCAACAAGAGCAGTCTGTTCCTGCGCGTGGCAAAGGGCCACTTTGCCACCAGCCACAGCCACATCAACTACTACATCGACGTCACCACCCAGAAAGCCCGCCTCTCGGAGGCCAAGGCCGTCGCCAAGGAGCTGGTGGCCGCCTATCAGCACAGCACCATCGTGGACACCGTGCTCTGTCTGGACGGCACGCAGGTCATCGGCACCTGTCTGGCCAACGAGCTGACCAAGGACGGCTTCGCCAATATGAACGCCCACCAGACCATCTACGTCATCACCCCCGAGTACACCAGCGGCAGCCAGATCATCCTCCGCGACAACCTCGCCCCGATGGTCAAGGGCAAGCACGTCCTCATTCTGGCCGCCTCCATCACCACCGGCTACACCGCGCAGGCGGCTATCGAGGCCGTCAACTACTACGGCGGCACTGTGGCGGGCCTGTCGGCCATCTTTGCCACCACCCACGAGTGTCTGGGCATCCCGGTCACATCCATCTTCGACCCCTCCAGCCTGCCCGATTACGCCAGCTTCGACAGCCGCGACTGCCCCATGTGCAAGGCGGGCCAGCACATCGACGCGCTGGTGAACAGCTTCGGCTACTCGGCTCTCTGAACTCTGCCCCTTCCTCCCTCTTTCTCCCCGCTGTGCAGCGTGCATGGCGGGGAGTTTTTGCATCCGCGCTTCCTTTCTGCGATTTCGCCAAAAATCGCAGTCCATTTCCGTCCGATTGCATAAAATCCGGCCTGCCCTCTGCTCTTTTGGGCCGGAGTATGTTATACTGTTGTCAGCTAAAAACGGCGGACGACCGCCGCAGAAAAAGGGGTAAATGAATCATGAAAGAATACGCATTCGGCATCGACCTCGGCGGCACGACCGCCAAGGTCGGCCTGTTCACCACCTCGGGCGCACTGCTGGAAAAGTGGGAAGTCCCCACCGATACCTCGAACGCCGGTGAGCATATCCTCGAAAATCTGGCCGACGCCATTCACGCCAAGATGGTCGAGAAGGAGATCCCCTCCGAGCAGGTGGAGGGCGTCGGCATCGGCGTGCCCGGCCCTGTGCTGGACAGCCGCATCGTCCCCATCATCTGCGCCAACCTCGGCGGCTGGGGCGAGCGGAACGTCTCGGCCCAGCTGTCCGGCCTGCTGGATGGCATGAAGGTCTTGGTGGGCAACGACGCCAACGTCGCCGCTTTGGGTGAGATCTGGATGGGCACGGCCAAGGGCTGCCGCAGCGCCGTCATGGTCACGCTGGGCACCGGCGTGGGCGGCGGCGTCATCGTCAACGGCAAGGTCATCGACGGCGCACACGGCGCTGGCGGCGAGATCGGCCACATCACCGTCAACCGCCACGAGACGGCCACCTGCGGCTGCGGCAAGCACGGCTGCCTCGAGCAGTATTCCAGCGCCACCGGCGTCGTCCGCTGCATGAAGAAGCTGCTGGACGAGAATCCCGACGCTGACTGTGTACTGCGCGGCAGGGATTTTGAGGCCAAGGACGTCTTCGACGCCGCCCGCAATGGCGACGCTCTCGCCGCCCGCGAGGTGGACGAGATGACCGACACCCTCGGCATGGCTCTGGCCACCATCGCTGCCACCACCGACCCCGAGATGTTCCTTGTGGGCGGCGGCGTGTCCCGCGCAGGCGACGTTCTCTTCGACCCGCTGGTGGAGCACTACAAGACCTACGCCTTCAAGTCCTGCCGCGAGACGCCCATCAAGGCCGCAAGCCTCGGCAACGACGCCGGCATCTACGGCGCAGTGCGGCTCATCGTGGGCGACTGATATTTCTCACTATAAAAAAAAAACAAGGGGCTGCTGCAAGCAGTCCCTTGTTTTTATGGAAAAATTATAACGTATCTTCCCCCGGCAGCTGGTTCCACAGGCGGTAGTAGACGCCCTTTCTGGCCAGCAGCTCGTCGTGGGTGCCGGACTCTTCGATGCCCTCCGCGCCCAGCACGAGGATGCGGTCGTAGTCCTTGATGGTGGTCAGGCGGTGGGCGATGGTCAGGGTGGTGCGGCCATGGGCCAGCTTCTCGAGGCTTTGGCCCACCAGGATCTCGCTCTCGTTGTCGAGGGCGCTGGTGGCCTCGTCGAGGATGAGGATGGGCGGGTTCTTCAGGAATACCCGGGCGATGGCGATGCGCTGCTTCTGACCGCCCGAGAGCTTGACGCCGCGCTCGCCGACATAGGTGTCGAAACCGTCCTTCAGGGCGCGGATAAACCGCTCTGCGCCCGCCAGACGGGCCGCCTCAACGATCTCCTCCCGGGTCGCGCCGGGCTTGCCGTAAGCGATGTTGTCCGCCACAGAGCCGCTGAAGAGGTAGACCTCCTGCTGGACGATGCCGATGTCCTCCCGCAGGCTCTTGAGGGTGACGTGCTGGATGTCCTGCCCGTCGATGAGGATGCGGCCTCCCGTCACCTCGTAGAAGCGGGGGATGAGGTTGCACAGGGTCGTCTTGCCGCCGCCGGAGGGTCCGACCAGCGCCAGACGCTCTCCGGCCCGGATGTCGAGGCTGACATGGTGCAGCACCTTGTTGTGATCGTCGGGGTACTCGAAGCTGACGTCCTCGAACCGGATGCCACCCGGGCCGGGCTGCAGGGGCTTGGCATCCTCGGCGTCCTTGATGGTGACGGGGGTGTCCATGATCTCCGCAAAGCGCTCGATGCCGGTCATGCCCCGCTGGAACTGCTCGGCGAACTCCACGATGCGGCGGATGGTGGCGATGAGGGTGGTGACATAGAGCATATAAGCCACGAGGTCGCCGGCGGTGATCTTCCCATAGACCAGCGACAGGCCGCCCGCAAGGATGACCACCAGATACATCAGGCCGTCGAACAGGCGGGTGGAGGTGTTGAAGGCCGCCATCGCGTAGTAGCCCAGCGTCTTGATGTGCTCAAAATCCTTGTTGCCCTTGGCGAATTTCTCCCGCTCCTCGTCCTCGGCGGCGAAGGCCTTCACGACGCCCTGCCCCAGCAGGCTGTCCTCGATGGTGGCGTTCAGCTCACCGATCTGGATGCGCTGCTGGCGGAACCGGGCGCGCAGGCGCTGGTTCAGCTTGACGGACACGATGCCCATCAGGGGCACGCAGGCGAACACCGCCAGCGTCAGGGGCACGCTGGCCTGACACAGGATGAGGAAGGAGGCTATAATTTTGATGCCCGCGATGAAAAATTCCTCGGGGCAGTGGTGGGCGAACTCAGTCACATCGAACAGGTCGTTGGTGATGCGGCCCATGATGGTGCCGACCTTGGTGTTGTTGTAGTAGGTGTGGTCGAGCTTGAGCAGGTGGTCGAAGGCGTCCCGGCGCATATCCGTCTCGATGTGGACGCCCATGATGTGGCCGATGCCGGACATGAAATACTGCGCTGCGCCGTCGATGATGCGGAGCACGAAGTACACCGCCGCCAGCTTGAGCACGATGCCCGCCGTGAGGGTGATGCCCACGCCCATGGCGGAGTTGGTGATGGTGCTCATGATCTTGGGCAGGATGATGTCGCACAGGGTGGTCATCGCCGCGCAGAACAGGTCGATGAACAGGGTCATTTTGTACTTTGCCAGATAGGGCAGGAAGCGCCGGATGAGTGCGCCGCTGCTGGTATGCCGCGCTGCGGGGTCTTTGACGTTTTGCATAGTTCCTCCAATTTTTATAGCGGGCTTGCCCTCTCAGTCACCTTCGGTGACAGACTCCCCTTTTTGTCGCTTGCGCGACATCTTCCCCCGGCCGGGGAAAGTCTTTCCTCAAAGGGAGAGCCTTTCGCCTACCGTCAAGCTCCAAGCCTCTCCCTTTGGGAGAGGTGGCATTGCGAAGCAATGACGGAGAGGGCAAGGCCGTTTATTTCTTACTATAATCCCTCTCGCCGTAGATGGCCGTGCCGATGCGCACGAGGGTCGCGCCCTCGCGGATGGCATTCTCGAAATCGCCGCTCATGCCCATGGAGAGGGTCTCCATCTTCACGTTGGCGTAGCCGCGCTCTCCGGCCTGCACGAACAGCCGGTACACCTCGGCCAGATACCGGCGGTTCTGGGCATCGTCGTCGTTGACCGGGGGAATGGCCATCAGGCCCTTGACCCGGATATGCTCTTCGGCGGCAGCAGCGTCCAGCAGGGGCCAGAGCTGCTCCGGCGAGACGCCCGACTTCGACGCCTCACCGCCGATGTTCACCTCCAGCAGCACATCCTGCACGATACCGGCCTTGGCCGCCTCCTTCTCGATGGCGGTCAGCAGGTGCTCGCTGTCCACGCTCTGGATGAGGCTGGCCCGGCCCAGCACCTTCTTGATCTTATTGGTCTGCAAATGGCCGATGAAGTGGCTGGGCTTGCCGCAGTAGGCTCCGGCGTCGAAGTTTGCGCAAAGCTCCTGCACATGGTTTTCGCCAAAGACGTCGATGGCAAGGGCCGCGCTGGCGGCGACGGTGTCAGCGGTGCGGGTCTTGCAGGCGGCGCAGAGCTGCACCCCGGCGGGGTCTCGGCCCGCCTCCCGGGCCGCGGCGGCCATCTTTTCCCGGATGGCCTCTACGGCCTCCCGCATCTCGTCCAGATTCTTTTCTGCCATAAAGCTCAATCCTCCTCGGTATATTTTGCGCGCTCGCCGCCGATGAGCTTCGGGCGGGTGCGGGCGCAGAGAATATTCGCTTCGCCGATCTTCGAAAGGCTCAGCCGCACCGGCACGGCCACCCGGCGCAGATGCATCCCGATGAGGGTGCCGCCGATGTCGATTCCGGCGTGGGCACGGATCTCTTCGACGGCGATGGGGTCACGGAACTGCTTCCAGCAGGTGGTGGCCCAGCTGCCGCCCGCGTGGGGGCGGGGCACGACGCAGACCTCCTCCCAGCCGTATTTCCCGGCGGCCTCCCGCTCGAGGATGATAGCCCGGTTGAGGTGCTCACAGCACTGTGCCGCCAGCCAGATCCCGTTTTCGGCCAGCACCGGCGCAATGCCCGCGTAGACCGCCTGCGCAGCCTCAAGGCTGGAATCCTTGCCGATGTGCCCGCCGACGATCTCGCTGGACGAGCAGCCCACCACAAAGACATCCCCCTTTTTCAGCTTTGCCTGCGCCAGCAGCTCGGTCACCGCCTGCCGCGCCTCGTTTTCGATCTGCTTTTTGAACTCTTCCGTCATAGAAAAACACCTCGTTTACACTCTTGCCGACAGCAGGCTGGCAGAGCCTGCCGCACCGAAATATACTTTGCTGCCCGCCGGGCAGACTGCGGTGCAGCCGTCCATCTCCCGGCCCGTGAAGGTCCGCTCCCAGCTGCCGTCCGCCGTATCCACCGCCTCGGCGCAGGGCGCGTCCGCCGACAGGCCGAACAGCTTCTGCTGCATATTTTCACCGGCCCGCAGGGCGATGCTCCGCAGCAGGGTGCGGTCCGCGTTCTTTTCCAGCCAGTTGCTGCGCGCCCAGCGGTAGCTGACGTAGAGGATGCCGTCCTCGTCCAGCGCCAGTGCGCCGGGGTAGCCCGGCAGGCCGGAAAGGAAGCTTTTGCAGTTCTTCCCCCCGGCGGTCAGCTCCCGGGCGTCGGCGTCCACGGCCCAGACGCAGCGGCTGCCGAGGTCGGAGACATAGAGCGTCCTGCCGTCCTCCGAGAGGGCCAGCCCCGACGCGCCCGCGATGCCCCCCAGCACCCGCTGCACCGAACGGTCGGCCGGGTCGTAGACGTAGACCCAGCCCGTACCGGTGTGGGCCAGAAGCTCGGTGCGCAGCGCACCTTCCAGCCCGTTTTTCACGCTGGTCTCCGCCGCGGCGGCAAAATAGACTTTTCCGTCCGGGCCGGCCTCCACCGCCGACAGCGCACCCAGCGGTGCGCCGTCCAGCTGGGTGACCACCGGCTCCACCGAGGTGCCCCAGCTGTCATGCCGGGCACGGCAGAGGGTCCCGCCGGTGGGCGTCACGACCGTCAGCCACAGATCCCCGTTTCCGTCAAAGGCAAAACCTGTCAGCTCCCCCTCCACGGACAGGATGGCCGCATCGTGCCCGCCGTCGGTGCGGACCAGATCGCTTTTCCGCTTTTTCATTGATGCACCGTCGTAGGCCGCAGCGTAGACAAGGCCGTCCTGTGTGCGGACGCAGTCCACGCCCAGATAGTCCCCCAGCTTCCAGCCGTCTTTGCTGTCGGCGGACAGCTCCGTCCGGGCCGCGCCGGTGTCCTGCCGGACATCCGGGACGGTGTAGGCTTTCGGCGGCGTCTCGATGGGCCGCAGCAGCAGGCCATAGGCCAGCGCCGCCAGCAGCAGCAGGGCAAAGACATTGCTGGCCACCCGGAAACGGGTCAGCAGAGCCTCCCGCTCGATGGCGGCCTGTGCTTCCAGCTGGGCCTTCCGGCGGGCCGCTGCCGCCGAGGTGCGCTGGGCGCGGCGGAGCCACCGGTCTACGAAAAGGGCCACGTTCGGCCCCACCGTGAGGGATGCGATGAAGAGGAGCAGTACCAGCTCTACGAATCCAATGCGCATGAACAGTTTTCCTTTGCTGTGTCAGATTTTGAGTGTTGCTTTTATCATTGTAGTATAGCACACTTCGTTTTTTTTTCCAAGACGGTGCTGGACTTGACACGCCCCTTATGCCCGGGCTGGGATGTTTTCCCAAAAAATCTACCCAAAATTCACAGAAATTCCTAATTGATAGGGTATGATAGAATCAGACTTCGTATCCAGCTCCGCCGGGCTGCATCTGAGCCGTCCCGGCGCTTTGAGAGATATAAGCTTATGAGGAGGAATGCCTTATGGCAAAAATTCTGATCGTTGACGATGAGCCGCGCATCCGGGAGCTGATCCGGGAGAATCTGCAATATTCGGGCTACACCTGCGAGGAGGCCGGCGACGGCTCTGCCGCCCTGTCCCTGCTGTCCGGCGGCGGTTATGATCTGGTCATCCTCGATCTGATGATGCCCTTCATGGATGGCATGACCTGCCTGCGAGAGATGCGCACCCGCCGCATCAACACCCCCGTCATCATCCTGACCGCCCGCGGCGAGGAGTACGACAAGCTGGCGGGCCTCGAGGGCGGTGCCGACGACTATGTGGTCAAGCCCTTCTCCCCCCGGGAGCTGGTGGCCCGCGTCCGGGCAGTGCTCAACCGCACCATGCCCCGCACCGAAGCCTCCGACAGCACCATGACCTTTGGCGAGCTGTCCATCGACACGGCCAGCCACACCGTCAAGGTCTCCGGCGAGGAAGTGAGCCTGACCCCCAAGGAGTTCGACCTGCTGGTCTTCCTCGCCTCCAACAAGGGCATCGCCCTGAGCCGGGAGAAGATCCTGCAAAAGGTGTGGAACTACGACTACTTCGGCGAGGACCGCACCGTGGACACCCACGTCAAGATGCTGCGGGGCCATCTGGGCAAGTGCCGCAGCTACATCGCCACGGTCTGGGGCATCGGCTATAAGTTCGACCCCGACGCGGCGCGTTAAGCGGAGGTTCTGCTCTTCATGCGGCAAACGAGCAAGACACGGCGCACCATCGGCATCCGGGGCCAGCTCATGGGCTTTCTCTGCTTCATCTGCTTTTTGCTGGTGGGGCTGTTCTGGTTCCTGAGCACCCAGCTGCTGGAGCCTCTCTACACCACCCATATCCAGAAGCAGCTCGCCGAGCAGGCCGAGGCCATCGTCGCCCGGATGGATGAGGCTATCGAGCGGGGCGAGACGCTGTCCTACTGGGCCTTCGGCAGCCAGCTCTACGTCAACAACACCTTTTTCAACTCGCTGCGGGATGACATCTTCGAGACGGGCGGGATGAGCAGCTTCTGCATCGACATCTCCGACACCACCCTGCGGCAGATCTTCAAGGTGGACAACCTCTCCTACTGCAACCTCCACCGCACCCGCCCCACCGACTCCTCCGACGAGAAGGCGGCCTACACCACGGCCCGCGCCATGCGCCAGCTCTGCCGGGAGAGCGGCGGCGCGGTGGTGCGGAAGATCAATCCCCCTTCGCCCTCCGGCTCGGTGCAGCTGATGGTGGGGCGGATGACCGCCGACGGAAATTACACCGTGCTGGTCACCACCAGCCTCATGCACGTCGCTGAGGCCGGCAAGGTGCTGAGCACCGTCCTGCCGCTGGCTGCGGCCCTCATCTTCGCCTTTTCCATGTCGGCGGCGTGGCTCTTCAGCGAATGGTTCACAAAGCCCCTGCGCGCCCTCTCCGGGGCCGCACGGCAGGTGGCACAGGGCAACTACGCCGTCCATGTGGACTCAGTGCGGAACGACGAGCTGGGCGATCTTGCACAGGAGTTCAACCACATGGCGAAGGAGGTCCAGCACGCCTCCCAGATGCAGCGCGACCTGCTGGCCAACGTCTCGCACGACCTGCGCACCCCGCTGACTCTCATCAAGGGCTACGCCGAGACAGTGCGCGACCTGACCGGCGACAACAAGAAGCACCGCGACGAGCAGATGAACATCATCGTGGACGAGACCGACCGCCTGACAGCCCTTGTGTCCAGCGTCATGGAGCTGAGCAAGGTGACCAGCGGCGCGCTCAAGTGTGAGAAGGTCCACTTCGACATGGGCCAGCTCTGCGACGAGGTCAGCGAGCGGTACGACGCCGTCTGTGCCCAGAACGGCTGGCAGCTCAAGCTGGAGCTGCCCGACGAGGAGCTGCCCGTCTGCGCCGACCCCGACATGATGCAGCGGGCGCTGCACAACCTGCTGGGCAACGCCATGCACCACATCGGCGAGGACGGCATCTTCGTGCTGCGGGCGCTGCGCTGCCCCGAGGGGGTGCGCGTCGAGGTAGAGGACCACGGCCCCGGCATCTCGGCGGAAGACCTGCCCTATATCTTTGACCGGTATTACCGCTCCCGCTCCGACGCGGGCAAACAGGGCACCGGCCTCGGCCTCTCCATCACGAAAGCCATCTTCCAGCAGCACGGCTTCCGCTTCGGCGTCCACTCTACGGTGGGCAGAGGCACCGTGTTCTGGTTCATCATGACCGACGCCGAAGAAGCTTCGGCATAACAAAAACGGACAGCGACCCAAAGTCGTTGTCCGTTTTTCTGTTTTGCTCTCGTCCGGGCCTCAGGTGCGGGTCGTTGCTTCCATGCAGTGCTCCGAGGGGGCGTAATACTCCATCAGGGCGGTGTAGTTCTCGAAGTGGTGGCAGAACGCCGCGCGGATCGCATTGTCGGGGGCGCTCCGCATAGACACGAACATCAGGATGTACTTTGCAATGAGGCTCACCGCCTCGCTCTCAAGGCCGTAGCAGAGGCCCACGGCCAGCACCGGCACCACGATCTGCTGGGCACGGATGGGGATGCTGCCCGTGTCGACCCGCTTGAGGACGGCACGACTCATGGTGGACGCCGCCCAGACGGCGTGGGAGATCTTCCAGTAGTCCATGTTCTTCAGGTGGGTGAGGGTGCGCAGACGCTGGATGACCTCGCCATCGTCGAGGATCTTGTTCTCCGTCACCTCTTCCTCCGAACGGATGAAGGTGCACTGGATCATGTCCATCAGGGCCGCCTCGTAGTTCTCGTGGTAGTTCTCCCGGGAGATGAAATATTCCTCCATCTTGAGCATAAGCTCGTGGGTCTCTTCGTTGGTGGCAAGCCAGCTGAAATCCAGCGGCACGGGGCCGAAATCGTTCCTGCCCATCTCGTTGAGGTCGTTCAGTTCTTCTTTGTTCCGGGTGGAGGGAAGGAAGCGGTCGTTGCCGTTCCGGTGGTAGCCCCATTCCTCGGGCATCAGGCAGGGCACGATGTCGCCGCTGGAGACGATGTTGAAGATATTGCTCTCGCCCCAGCTCTCCTTCAGGGTGCCGTCGGCGTTGTGGTTGTTGTCGTAGTCCTGCTGCAGGTTGGGGTAGTCCTGCGGGCCGAGGGCCACCGGCGTGGCAAAGGTGTAGACGAAGACGTCCTCCCGCGCCAATCCGGGCAGCTCTTTGTCGAGGCGGGCGGCGAGAAGGTTCGCCACCGCAGCGCCCCGGCTGTAGCCGCCCATCCAGAGCTTGACAAGGCCCAGTTCACCCGCCTTCTGGGCTGCGGCCAGATAATTTTTCAAATCGGTGAACACCTCGTTCACCGGGATGATGAAGCCGCTGTGGGCATGGCCTGCGCCGGTGTGCAGGTTGCTCACCCACTCGCCGCCATAGCCGCCGCCCCGCAGGATGAGCGCCACGATGGTGGTTCGCCTGCCATTCAGGGTGATGGTCTTGCGGGCGGTGGACCAGCCCACAAAGTCGCCAGCCTTGCCCACGTCAATGTCGTAGTAACGATACTTCGCATCGCCGTAGCCCAGCTTCGTATAGGCCGCGTCGAGGCTGTTCTCGCGGCCCACATCCCCGTTGGCCCAGTATTTCGCCTCGCTGGCCCATGTATTGAATGCCGCGCCCACCATGCCCAGCGTGGCCAGCGCCAGCTGGTGGTCATACTGGAGGGACGAGTGCGCAAAAAAGCTGTCGCTGTAGTAATATTCGTGCTCAATGTCCATCTGGCTCAGCTCGCTGCGGAACGACAGGCTGTATTTTCCCGACGGCACCGCGCGGCCCACCGTCTGGTTCTTCGCGGCGGCCTCGGCCCGGGGCAGAGTCAGCCCGGGCGCAAGAGCGGCACTGCAAGCCAGCGCTTTGCAGAAATCACGTCGTTTCATGTTCTTTGCCCCCCTGCTGTTATGATAAACTCCATTTTATTTGAGGTTTGCTATAGTATACCGTATTTTGCCTCCGGATACAATCGTCAATTCTACAGTTCTGCATGAAAAAAACGGACCGCAGTGCTGCGGCCCGTTCTCTCACGATTCTTAAAGAGGCTGTGCGTCCATCTGGTGGCAGAAGTCCACGATGTGATGGAACATCTGTTCGACCGCCGGGGCCATCGCCGTGGGGCGCTGGACCGCCAGACCCACCACGCGGTCTTCCTCCGGCTCGATGGGGTAAATCTTGACGGCCGCGGTGCAGCTGCGCAGCAGCATCCGGGGCATGATGGAGATGCCAAGGCCCGCTTCCACCATCGCAATGTTGGACTGGTCATCGATGACATGGCAGCGGCGCTCTGTAGAGATGGAATATTTCTTGAGGAACTGGCGCATCTCGGCGTCGGTGGCGTCGCACTGGACGACGAAGCTCTGGCCGTTCATCAGCTCGGGGGTCATGATGCCGTTTGGCGGCTCGGGCCAGTCCTGCGGCACGATGCAGAGCAGCGGCTCCCGGAACAGCTCCGTCAGGTTGAACTCCTCCCGGCAGGTGGCGGACAGGAAAGCCAGATCCACCTGACCGGTGCGCAGCCACTCCTTCACATCATCGTAGGTGCCCTGATAGACCTCCACCTCGATCTGAGGGAAGCTGGCCATAAAACTCTTGAGGATCTGGGGCAGCAGACCGGCGCAGACCGAGTTGAACGCACCCAGCTTCACCTTGCCCTTTTCCAGACCGTTGAGGCGGGCGATGCTCTGCTGCAGGGCTTCGTCGCTGTTGAGCACCGCCCGGATGGACGGGTAGAGCGAGGCGCCGTAGCTGGTCATGGTCACGCCGTTTTTGCCGCGGTTAAATAAGGTAAAGCCCAGTTCTGCCTCCATCACCGCGATGGCGTGGCTGATGGCAGAGGGGGTCAGGTGCAGCTGCTGGGCCGCCTTGTTAAAGCTGCCCTGCCGCGCAACTGCATCGAAAATCTCGTAGGAAAACAGCGTCATGCCCCAAGCCTCCTTCCGTTTTTCAGTTCGGAGACGCCCGTTCTTCTGTGAATCTTTTTCACTTTGTAGATGCTATGCATCAATTTTCTTTTTGAGTGTACTATCCTATCTCCGCTTTGTCAAGCGTCCGGACCCCAATTTTGGACGTTGGACTAAATTTCTGCTCTTAAAACGCCATTTATCGGGTATATTTGCGCCCTTTCGGGGCGGTTCTCGGTCATTTTCCACAAATTTTCCGGGCGGAAACTTCTCGGCTTCCGAAATTTCATCGTTCTCTTCTGGAAAGAGATTAGACATCCCCTGCCCAAGATGTTATCTTAGTGGTGCAAAGAAACTTCACAGCAGACTTCGGGAGGAGGAAAAACAGTGGAAGTTGCGAAGCTTGGTCTGATTTTCTGCATCATTGTGGTGATCATCTGGTTGAAGTATCCGCTCTACCTTGCCATGACGGCGGGCATCCTCAGCGCCATCCTTCTGTTCCAGATCCCGGTCGCAGAGGCTTTGCTGCTCTTGGGCCGGCAGACCATCGCATGGGAGACCATCGACCTTCTGCTGAGCTTTTACGTCATCATCTTCCTGCAGCTGATGATGGAGAAAAAGGGCCGTTTGAAAAACGCCCGGGACTCCTTCGACCACCTCCTGCGCAACCGGCGGCTGAACACCATCATCTCTCCTGCCATCATGGGCCTCCTGCCCTCTGCGGCGGTCATGACCATCTGCGCCGACATGGTGGATAAGACCTGTGAGGACTATCTGGATGCAAAGTCGAAGACCTTCGTTTCCTGCTTCTACCGGCACATCCCGGAGATGTTCCTGCCGACCTTCCCGGTCATCCTGCTGGCCATGTCGCTGAGCGGCCAGAACGTCGGCCTTTTCATCCTGTCCATGATCCCGCTGGTAGTTCTGGCCTGTCTGGTGGTCTATTTCACCTATCTGCGAAAGATCCCCCGCGAGATGCCCCCGGTGGAAGGAAAGGTGGACACCGGCAGGGAGCTTATGGCGCTGGTACGCAACCTCTGGACTCTGATTCTGGTCCTTGCCATCATCATCGTCGGCAACATCTCGGCGACCTTTGCGGGCGCTTTCGTCATCCTGCTGAACTATTTTGTCGATCACTTCAGGAAGAGCGACCTGAAAGACCTCATCGTCCGCTCCGCAGAGCCGGTGCTTCTGGGCAATATGTATCTCGTGATGCTGTTCAAGGGTGTGCTGGCTTACACGGGCGTGCTGGGTGCGCTGCCGGACTTCTTCCGTCAGTTCCCCATCTCCCTGCCGCTCTCCTTCTTCCTGCTGTTCTTCTTCGGCACCATCATCGGCGGCTCGCAGGCCGTGGTCGCCCTATGTATGCCCATCGCCATGACGGCCATCCCGGACGAGGGCCTGCCCTTCCTCGCCATGCTGATGGGTGCAGTGTGGGCGGCCATGGAGCTTTCGCCCACCCACGTCTGTGCTTTTGTGGCGGCAGACTACTACCACACGACCTTCGCCGACCTTGTGGCAAAGGCCCTGCCCTCGGTGATCCTCTTCTCGGCCCTGTGTTACGGCTATGGCCGCCTGCTGATGTTCCTTTTCTGAGCCAAGACATCCGAAACCTCTTTTTTCATACCCAGACAGAACTGCCCCGCGTCACCGGATCTTTTCCGGCAGACGCGGGGCAGTTCTGTTTTTTCATAAAACACATTATTGTGCGGTCGAAATGAGCATATCCCGGAATGCGGCGGCAGCGGGCGGAAGCTTCTCGTTTTTGCGCCAGATCAGTGTAAGGTCGCGCATGAGCGGCTCTTTGAGGTCCAGCGGGATGCGGACCACATCGGGTCGTTCCAGAAATCGGGTGGTGGGGATGATTGCAATGCCGTCGCCGGAGGCCACCGAGTTCAGGACGCCGTAGTCGTTGTATGCCTCCATTGCGATGTTCGGCTCAAAGCCATAGGGCGAGCACAGGTCATACAGCATCTGGTTCGTTCCGCGGAAGCTGCGGATGTAGACGATAAAGCGCTCGTCGCGCAGGTCTTCGACGGAAACAGAGCTTCGGTGCGCAAAGGGGTGATTTTTGCCAACGATAAGTCCGACCGGCTCTTTATGGATGACACGCCAATCCAGAGAGCAGAGTGCCGGGTCATCCGGACTCAGGTTGCTGCACAGGCCCAGCTCACTGTTCCCCTGCAGGACATCGTTCACGATGATAGAGGTATATTTGTACTCGATGCGGAAGCGGTAGGTGGGGTTCATCTTGCGGAACTGTGCGATCTTCTCCGGCAGGAACTCGGTATAGTTGGAAAAAAGCGCCGAGACAAAGATGATATTCCGCTCCACATCGGCACGATGCTGCACAGCTTTCATGCCATTGTTGATCTCATCCACCGCACGCTTGACGTACTCGTAAAAGACCGCGCCGCTGGGCGTCAGCGTGACATTTCTGCCCTCCTTCTGGAACAGCGTCACGCCCAGCTCGACCTCCAGGTTGTGGATCGCCTTGGACAGAGCCGGCTGGGTAATGAAAAGGGTGCTGGCGGCCTTTGTATAGTGTTGCAGCTCTGCAACGGTCTTGAAATAGACCAAGGATTGAAAATTCATCGAATATCCTCCCATCGTTCTTTCTGTTTTCGCTTGGCGCGCATTTGAGCATCTTCCACAAAATTTTTAACACTTTATGAAAATTACTACCGAAAGTTATGAATCGGGACGAAACAGATGTTGGACGAAACCGGAAAACCTCTCTATAATAAGAACAGAAACACAAACAAGTTCGGCTCTGTACACCGGCCCCTTCCCTGCACGAAGATCGTCGATTATGACTAGTATAGCAGTTGTACCAAAACAAAGCAAGTGGCCCGCACCGAGCGATCACGAAGAAATGCTTGTTTGCAAAAAAACGGATCTACGCACAGAAAAGAAAGGAGACTCATTATGAAAAAAATCTCTCGTCGTGAATTCCTGACCGTCGTAGCAGCAGCGAGTGCAGCAGGTCTTCTGTCGGCCTGCGGCGGCAGCAGCGGCGGCACCACCTCCACCTCCGCAGCTGGCGGCGGCGCAGCTTCCGGCCAGTCCATCAACCTCCGCATCGCCTCCTCTTCTCCCACGGTCGAGTTTGAAGGCGACGGCACCACGGCTCTGGGCATCTCGGCGCTCTATTTCGTCAACCAAATCTCTGCCCGCACCGATGGCCGTATCACCGCACAGATATTCCCCGACGGTCAGATCGCTTCCTCCACCCAGGAGTACATCGGCGGCCTGCAGAACGGCGCATTCGACATCGGCATCCTGAACTGCGGTTCTTGGGGCGACTACACCTCCGCATTCGCCGGCCTGAATATGCCCTACCTCTACCTGAACTACGACGAGGCGTATGCTGTTCTGGACTCCGAGGTCGGCCAGAGCTGGCTGCAGAAGGCGCAGGAGGACACCACCACCATTCCTCTGGCCTTCTTCGACATCGGTTTCCGGGAACTGACCTGCAACAACGAGGTCCACACGCCCGACGACCTGAAGGGCGTTAAGATCCGCGTCATGCCCGACCCCATCCAGACTGCCACTTGGGAAGCTCTGGGCTGCGCCGTGACCCCCGTTGCATACTCCGAGCTGTACACCGCTCTGCAGCAGGGCATGGTGGATGCACAGGAGAACCCCCCGTCCAACATCGTCTCCTCCAAGGTCTACGAGCTGCAGAACTACATGGTCATGACCAACCACAACTTCACCGCCACCATCCCGGCCATCAGCCCCGTCATCTGGAACCAGCTTTCCGCAGACGACCAGCAGCTCATCCGCGACGTCATGGTCGAGGCCCAGAACGAAGGCCGCAAGCACACCGCAGAGCTGGCCGACGGCTTTATCCAGACGGTCGAGGACGACGCCGGTACGAAGGTCATCTACCTGACCGACGATGAGCTGAAGGCGTTCCAGGACAAGGTCAAGGAACCCATCTGGCCCATGGTCGAGAAGCAGATGGGCACCGACGCCTACAATGCCCTGATCTCCTTCGTGGAGGACTACGAGGCAGGCAAGAAATAAGCCGCCCCGGAAAACGAATGTTCCACTGCAATGCTAAGGTTCGTAAGGAGATACATACATGAAAAACGGAAAGTTTGATTTAAAAACATTCCTGAATAACATCGAGCTGTATCTGGCGACGCTTTGCTTCATCGTACTGACAGTAATGCTCACGCTTCAGGTGTTCAGTCGGTTTATTCTGCATCATTCTTGGACATGGATGGAGGAGTTTGCCACCATCATGTTCGTCTGGATGATCTATCTGGCGATCTCTGCGGCTGTTACCTACCGCAAGCACCTGCGCATCGATTTCCTTCTGGACATGATGCCCTTCAAGGTGAAGAAGGTCATGCTCATCATCTCCAACGTGATCTTCGCCCTCTTCAACGTGTATATCAGCGTCATCATGTTCAACGTCATCAAGCTTCTGGGCGCCAGCAAGACCACGATGCTGAAGATCCCCCAGCAGCTGGTGTACATCGTCATTCCCATCAGCCTGCTGCTCACAGTGATCCGCCTGATCCAGGACACCATCAAGCTGGCCAAGGAGAGCGAGGAGAACCTCGGCGCCTCCAAGCCCTCCATGGATCTGGACGCCTGCGAGCGCGAGTGGAACGCAAAGAAAGCAGCGATGAATGAGAAGGGAGGCACCAAATAATAGCAACTGGCATTATGTTCCTTGTGATGTTTGGTCTGATGTTTCTGGGTGTTCCCATTGCCGTCTCCATCTACATCGCAATGCTCGTTCTGATCGGCATGAACCCGGTCACTACCACCAACTTCATCGCCCAGACCCTGTACGGCGGTGTTGCAAGCTTTACCAATCTGGCACTTCCCTTCTTTATGATCTGCGGCACCATCATGGAGACCGGCGGTCTGTCGAAGCGTCTGGTGCGCTTTGCAAACTCTCTGGTCGGCGGCATCACCGGCTCTCTGGGCATGGTCACTGTCATCGCCTGTATGTTCTTCGGTGCAGTTTCCGGCTCTGCCCCCGCAACGGTCGCCGCCATCGGCTCCATCATGATCCCCATGATGGTCTCCAACGGCTATAACAAATACTACGCCACCGGCCTCACCTGCTGTGCAGGCGGTCTGGGCGTCATCGTTCCTCCCAGCTACCCGATGGTCCTGTACGGCGTCACCTGCAACGTGTCGGTCGGCAAGCTGTTCATAGCCGGCCTTGGCCCCGCTTTTGTCGTCGGCGGCTTGCTCATGCTCATCAACTACGTCATGTGCAAGCGCTGGGGCATCAAGGGTGACACCAAGCTGGAGCTGAAGAACATTGCTTCCAGCTTCTGGGACGCCAAGTGGGCGCTCATCATGCCCGTCATCATTCTGGGCGGCATCTACTCCGGCATCTTCACCGCTACCGAAGCTGCCGTCGTGGCGTCTGTCTACGGCATCGTCATCGGCCTGTTCGTTCACAGAGAGCTGAAGCTGGAGAAGCTGTGGGCCATCTTCCGCGACAACGCTGCCTTTATCGCCGGCACCATGTTCGTCATGGCCCCCTCCAAGGCCACCGGTCAGGTCTTCGCCTACCTGAACATCACCAAGATCATTGCCAACTTCATGTTCAGCATCTCCACCAACCCCTACATCGTCCTGTGCATGATCTTCGTCATCATGTTCATCGTCGGTATGTTCGTCCAGACCACCCCCGCCATCGTCATTCTGGCCCCCACCCTGCTGGCTGTCGTCTCTCAGGTCGGCATCGACCCCATCCACTTCGGCATCATCATGACGCTGGCTCTGGCCATCGCATTCGTCACCCCGCCTGTCGCACTGAACCTGTTCGTCGGTTCCTCCATGACAGGACTCAGCATCGACAAGATCGTCAGGGCGTTTATGCCGTTCCTCATCGGCCTCATCGTAGCGTTCTTCATCGTGTCCTTTGTCCCAGCCATCTCTCTCGGTGTTCTGGGTGATTGGTCCCTCACATTCGGTTGATCCGGTCTATGAAAGGAGCTTCGCTCTATGAAAATCACAAAGGTTGACGTCCTGCATCTGAAAACCAATCTGAAAAACGGCCACTGGCGCCCCATCGTCTGCCGCATCTACACCGACGAAGGCATCTACGGCGACGGTGAAGCCGCTCTGGCCTACGGCGAGTCCCAGATCGCAGCGTTCGGCATCGTACAGAACTTTGCCAAGCTCATCATCGGCATGGACCCGCTGCAGCATGAGGTCATCTGGGACAAGCTGTACCGCACCACCTTCTGGGGCCAGAATGGCGGCCCTGTGATCTTCGCCGGAATCTCGGCCATCGACATTGCGCTCTGGGACATCAAGGGCAAGTACTACAACGCCCCCATCTACGAGCTGCTGGGCGGTAAGCGCCGCGAAAAGCTGCGCACCTACGCCAGCCAGCTGCAGTTCAGCTGGGGCCCCGACATCATCCCCCAGCGCACCCCGGACGACTACGCCCGCGAGGCCAAGAAGGCCGTGGCCGAGGGCTACGATGCCATCAAGATCGACTTCTTTACCTTCAAGCCGGACGAGGGCAACTTCAACGACAACGACCGCCTCGGCCTGCTCAGCCCGGAATATCTGCAGATGTACGAGGCCCGCGTAAAGGCGGTCCGCGAGGCCATCGGCCCCAATGTGGATCTCATCATCGAGAACCATTCCTTTACGGATTCCCAGTCCGCCGCCCAGCTGGGCAATCTGGTCAAGAAGTACAACATCTTCTACTTCGAAGAACCTTCCACCCCCACTCCCCAGCTGTCCAAGTTCGTCCACGACGAAACGGGCCTGCCTATCGCAAACGGTGAGCGCATCTATACCCGCTGGCAGTACATCGAGTACTTCAAACAGAACGCCATTCAGGTCATCCAGCCGGACGTCGGCACCTGCGGCGGCATCACCGAGATCAAGAAGATCTGCGATATGGCCCATGTCTTCGATGTCGGCGTTCAGGTCCATGCCTGCGGCAGCCCCCTGTCCACGGCGGCAGCCCTGCATCTGGAATGCGCCATCCCGAACTTCGTCATCCACGAGCATCACACCTACGCCCTCAGCCCGTACAACAAGGAGCTGTGCATCCACGATTACCAGCCGGTGAACGGCAAGTTCTCCGTCCCCGATCTGCCGGGTCTGGGCAACGAGCTGAGCGAGGTGGCCTTCAGGAACTGCGACCGCGTCACGATCCAGTGAGCGGAACAAGCTGCTGCACGCAGCAGCAGAGATCATAAAAAGGAGTAATGCACCATGAAGATTACGAAAGTAGACGTCTGGGTTCTGGATGCCGGCGAACAGCGCGGCGCCCGTTATCCTATTTGCTGCCGTGTCTATACCGATGAAGGTATCTACGGCGACGGCGAAGCGGGTGTCGCTTACGGCACCGGTTATACCGCAGCCTATGGCATGATCATCGACATGGCCCACCATATCATTGGCATGGACCCCATGAACACCGAGCTGATCTGGGAGACCATCCTGAAGGGCACCTTCTGGGGTCAGGGCGGCGGCGTGGTCGTCTTCTCCGGTATGTCCGCTCTGGACATCGCTCTGTGGGACATCAAGGGCAAGGCTCTGGGCGTGCCCATCTACCAGCTGCTGGGCGGCAAGTGCCGTGACGAGCTGCGCTGCTACGCAAGTCAGCTGCAGTTCGGCTGGACCACCAAGATCGGCCCCTGGGGCTCCGACAAGGAGTATGTGGACATCGTCCGCCACGCCGTCAGCGAGGGCTACGACGCGGTGAAGATTGACTTCACCACCTACGATGAGAACGCCAAGAAGATTCCTCACCTGTCCAAGGAAGGCTTCCCCGACCGTTCGCTCTACAAGCGGATCGAGAGCCGCATGGCTGCCATCCGCGAGGAGTTCCCCGATATTGACATCATCGTCGAGAACCACTGCCAGACCGACCTGACCTCTGCCATCCGCATCGGCGAGCTGTGCGACAAGTACGATATGATGGCTTACGAGGAACCTGTCACTATGCTGAACCCCGACATGATGAAGGAGCTGCGCCAGCGCATCCGCACGCCTCTGGCCGCCGGTGAGCGCATCTACTCCCGCTGGGGCTACTACAACTTCCTCAAAAACAACTCCATCCAGCTCATCCAGCCCGACGCCTGCAACTGCGGCGGCATCACCGAGCTGAAGAAGATCGCCGACATGGCACACGTCTTTGACGCCCGCGTGCAGGTCCATGTGGCCGGTGCGGTCATCACCAACGCAGCTTCCATCCAGCTGGAGGCCGCCATCCCCAACTTCGGCATCCACGAGCACCACTTCCGCACCACGCAGGAGTGCATCAACAAGCTGGGCAAGTACGATATGCAGCCCGTCAACGGCAAGTACATCATCCCGGACCGCCCGGGTCTGGGTCAGGAGCTGTCTGACTTTGCCATCGAGACTGCCCTGATGCACACCGAAATCACCGATTTCATCCCCGCTCTCCAATAAATACCTCCCCTACCTCCCCGTTTTTCCATCGTCTTGTGTTTCTCCTTGGGCAACTCATCTGGCAGAAGACCGGCCGTGAAAACGGTCGGTCTTCTGCCTGTCCGGGGAAACTCCGTCAAAGAGAGGAGAGAATATCTTGAGAGAAATCCATATCCCCTATTGCCGCGAGACACTCCCTTTGCATGTGGAAGAGAAGAATCTGTCCGCCGTCCTGACGGCCCGGATGCATGAGTATGACCCCGGCCAGCCGGAAGCCGCCATCGTGCAGGAGGCACTGGAGCATCCCATCGGGACGCCCCGCCTGCGCGAGCTGGCAAAAGGCAAAAAGAAGGTCGTTCTGGTCACATCGGATCACACCCGCGCCGTTCCCAGCAGGCTCACCCTGCCGCTGCTGCTGGCCGAGATACGGGCCGGACAGCCGGACGCCGACATTACCATTCTGATCGCCACCGGCCTGCACCGCCCGACGACCGAAGAGGAGCAGCGCCGGATGTTCGGCGACCAGATCGTCGATCAGGAGCACATCGCGGTGAACAATGCGTTCTGCGAAGCAGATTTTGTCGATCTGGGCACCCTGCCCTCGGGTGCCGGCTTCTATGTGAACCGTCTCGCTGCCGAGTGCGACCTGCTGGTGACGGAGGGCTTCATCGAGCCGCATTTCTTTGCGGGCTTTTCGGGTGGACGCAAGAGCATCCTGCCGGGCATCTGCGCGGAAAAGACGGTCAACGAGAACCACTCTTTTAAAGCCATCTCCAGCCCATGGGCCAAGACAGGCGTCCTCGAGCACAACCCCATCCACGAGGACATGATCGCCGCTGCCCGCCGGGTCAATGTGCAGTTCATCCTGAATGTGGCCTTGGGCGAAAAAAAGAATGTCGTAGCTGCCTTTGCCGGTGACTTGGAGGAGGCTCATGCTGCGGGCGTCGCCTTTATCCGTGAGCAGTCTCAGTGCCCCGTCGTAAAAGGCGACATCGTCGTCACCTCCAACGGCGGCTACCCGCTGGACCAGAACCTCTATCAGTCTCCCAAGGCCGTCGCCACAGCCGAAGCCTGCTGTGCGGAGAGCGGCGTCATCATCATGTGCTGCTCCTGCATCGACGGCATGGGCGGCACCAATTTCGAAAAGCTCATCACCTTGGGCACCCCGGAGGAGATCGAGGCTTATCTCTCGCAGATCCCCCCAGACAAGACCATCCCGGAACAGTGGTGTCCCCAGATCTATGCCCGCATCCTGAAAAAGCACAAGGTAATTTTAGTCACGACCTATCTGGACCACGAGCTGGTCCGCAAAGCCAATATGATACCCGCCTCGACCCCCGATGAAGCGCTGGCCATCGCCTACGAGATGAAGGGGCCGGATGCAAAGGTCGTCGTCATCCCGGACGGCGTCGCCGTGCTGGCGGTATCCTGAAAGGAGCAGATGACAATGGATGGACCCCGAATTGCTCTGAAAGTAAACGACAGAGACAACGTCGCAACGATCTTTGCCAACGGCATCCACAATGGGAGCGAGGTGGAGCTGCGTGATAAGAAAGGCTTTGTCGAGACGCTCACGGTCCACGGCGAGATCCCCTATGGGCACAAGATCGCCGTCCGCGACATCAAGCTGGGCGAGCTGATCTTCAAATACGGCGAAGAGATCGGCATCGCCACCCAGAACATCAGAAAAGGCGATCATGTCCATATCCAGAACCTCGACAGCCTGCGCGGCCGGGGCGACCTGCCAAAACGGGAGGGAAATTATCATGGCGTATGAATTTATGGGATATGTCCGCCCGGATGGACAGGTCGGATGTCGGAACCATGTGGCCGTCATGCCCAGCGTGACCTGTGCCGGAGACGTGGCCTCTGCCATCGTGCGGCAGGTAGCCGGGACAGTGGGCTATTTCCACCACCAAGGCTGCTGCCAGCTTCCGCCTGACCTCGACCGTGTCACCGAAACGCTCATCTCGCTGGGCAAAAGCCCCAATGTGGCAGCGGTCTTGGTGGTGAGCCTCGGCTGCGAGGGCACCGACCACGAGCGGCTGACCGCTGAGATCCGCAAGACGGGGAAACCCGTCCGCATCATCCGCATTCAGGAACTGGGCGGTGTCAGCGCCGCCATCAAGGCCGGTATCGATGCCGCGCAGGAGCTGGTAATGCTCGTCAGCGGCATCCAGCGCCAGCCTGTCAGCATCGACCGCATCACCATGGCCATCAAATGCGGCGCTTCGGACACCACCTCCGGCATGGCCTCCAACTGCGTCGTGGGCTATGTGGCCGACAAGCTGGTGGACCTCGGTGCGACGGTCGTTTTCGGCGAGACAACGGAGTTTCTGGGCGGCGAGCATCTGCTGGCCCGCCGTGCGGTCAATCCGGAAGTAAGCGACAAAATTTATGAGATCGTAAACCGGATGGAAGCGCGTGCCCGAAGTCTCGGCTGCGATATGCGCAAGGGCCAGCCCACCCCGGGCAACATCGAGGGTGGTCTGTCTTCCATCGAGGAAAAGAGCCTTGGTGCCATCGTAAAAAGCGGCACCCGTCCCATTCAGGGCGTCATGGAGTACCCCGAGACCATCGGCCAGCGCAAGGGACTCTGGATCAAGGACACACCGGGCCGCGAGCCAGAGATCTTGACCGGCATGGCCGCCACCGGTGCACAGTTTATGATGTTCTCCACCGGCCGCGGCGCACCGCAGGGCTTTCCTACCATGCCCGTCCTGAAGGTGTGCGGCAACCCCAACACCTACGAGCGGATGTCGCACGATATGGACATCAACGCCGGCCGTATCATCACCGGCGAAAAGAGCATCGAGGAGGTAGGCGAGGAGGCCTTTTCCGCCATTCTCGACCTGCTCTCCGGCAAGCAGACCAAAAATGAGACCCTCGGCTATCACAGTTCCATCGATATTTACACTCTTGGCCCGGTCATCTGATCCACAACCGCCCAAGAGATCTCCTCCTATTTCTCCTGTTCGGGCATAACACCCGAAAGCAGCGGGGCCGCTGCAAAATGATAAATACCCCCAATACTGGGTGTCCAGTATTGGGGGTATTTACTACAGAAATTTTCAGATTTGTCACATTTTCCAGCCCATTTTCAGCATATAAAAATAGAAAAGCCTACGATTTTCGCCGCATTTTCAACGGCTAATCGTAGGTTTTTCTTTGGTGCGCTCGAGGGAACTCGAATCCCTGGCCCTCTGATTAAAAGAACCCACCGGGCAGAACACTCTGATTTTAGAAGTTTCGAGTTTACGTCGTTTTTGCGCAAAGCATCGTGATTTTCCGCCCAGCAATTTCTGCACCCTTTGTCGTATTTTGCAAGTCAGAGTACCCATTGCATCCCTTGAAACCGTGCAAAAACAGTGCAGAAACCGTGCACTTACTCTGGGACAAATAAAAAATGATGATTTTTGATCCATGACTTGGTGGCGATTTGAGTGACCACAAAGGTATATTTGATATATAGGAAGAAGAATGCCCACTCGTCTGAGAAGTTCTCAGGGGAGTGGGCAGTTCTGTATAATGGCATTTTGTATATGTCACTTGCCACTTTTAGCATGGAGGTTGCCAGTTTTTGAGATGAAGTTGACTCTTTTAGCATAAAGGTTGCCATTTGGGGAAAGAAGTTTCTGCTTTTTTATATGGCAAGTTTCCGCACTTTCCGCATTACTTTCCACACTTTCCGTACCCCATGAGATATGAACACCTGCTAAACTTTTTCAGAGATTGCTATTTTTTAAGGCATAGTTGCTAAATCTTGCCCAAAGGATGCTACATCTTAGTCCAAGGTCGCTAAACATAGCGCACAGAAAATCCCGCAATAATATAATTAAACTTATGATAATTCGGATTATATTATTTCTTGTAAACTGCATCTTCCTGAATCAGAATCAGGTCGGAATTCTCCGCTGCCATTTCCACCAGTCGATCTGTAAAGCCGCTCTTGGAGAACAGCCCGTACACAATTTCGTAGCCCTTAAAGGCCACTGTAAGTTCTTTGGACTGCCCCTTTTCCTGCAAGGCAGCGTAGACCGCCACATCCACAGGTTTCGCATGGTACTTGCACTCACCGAGGAACAGCCGCTTATGCTGATGGTCCACCGCTGCAACATCGATCTCTGTGTCTCCCTCGTTGTCGTTGCGCCAGTAAGAACCAATGCGTGAGGGTGCAAAGCCGATCTGCCCCTTTCGGCACAGCTCCGCAAAGATGTTCCGGCAGATGCTCTCATAAGCGAAAGCCACAAATTTTTGCTTAAAGTCTTTGCCCATCTCGTCCAGCACGATCTGTTGGTTGTCTAGTTCCAACTCCCCCTTGAACGGGTACACATAGCGGAACCAGAAGCGGATGAAGTTGTCCGAAACATAGTACAGGCTCTTCCGGGAACGCTCTGGATTCTTTTCGGTGATGGGAATGTTCTTGATAACAAAACCAAGGTCGATCAGTGTTTTCAGGTACGGCGTAATAGCTGACGTGTCCTGCTCCATCGTCATACCGATCTTGCTCAGCTTGTGGTTGCCGTCCGAAATCGCTTTTAGCACGGAGAAATAGTTGATTGGCGTCTGCACTTCCTCGTTGAGCAAGAAATCCGGTTCTTCATACAAAAAGCCATTTTTCGACAGTACCACACGCCGAATCTGCTCCACCAGCGGCTCGTCTGTCTGGAAAAACTCCATATATTTCGGTACACCGCCTGTAATGGCATACTGCTCCACAGCTTGCTCAAACGACAGGTTCTGTGCCGCATACACATCCGTGAATTGCAAAGGCATCAGCCGAATCTGCGCCGTTCTGCGGCCATAGAGCGGACTGTCGTAGGCAAGTGCGTGTTTTTTCATCATGCTGATGAGGGAACCGCAGAGAATCAGCATCACGTTATGGTCTTTCAGCACTTCATCCCATGCGTTTTGCAAGATGGACGGGAAATCCGGGTTCGTCTTGACCAGATACGGAAATTCATCAATGACAAGCACCTTTTTCTCATCCGGGTGGTCGTCTGCTACCACTTGGAATAAATCCAGCCAGTCGGTGAATGTGACTTTGCTGAGCATGGGATTCTTCGTGGTACGGGAAAGCACCCCGGCAAACCGCTTCATGCTCTGGGCTTCGCTTTCTGTTGTTGCCAGAAAATAAAAGGCTCGTTTATCCTTGATAAACTCTTTAATCAACGTCGTTTTTCCAACGCGCCGTCTGCCATAAATTACCACAAAACCGCTGCCACGCTCTAATTCTGCATTCAGCGTCGCCAGTTCGGATGTTCTGCCGATGAAGTCCATACCGTTCACCTCTTGCTTAATATAATTTGAATTATGATAATATCGATTATATTATAGCTGCTCTGCACAAAACCGTCAATAGGACGAAACATCGAATTTTCAACATCAAATTCATACAATGTAGAAAACTCCGGGCTTTTTCAGTTCAACTTATGCGGCTGAGAGAAGTCTGTGGACGTTTTTGATTGCAATAGGGCTACCAGTTGCTATTCCAACTACACTAAAAGATACTACGGCAAAATAGAGTACGTTTTGCCAACGCTCCTGATTTCTGCGGTCGTAACTTCTGTCCATAGCATCCAGCTGTTCTTGGGTGTTCATGTCATCGGCCGACACAATTAATTTTTGTTTTGTTATATATTTCTCTTCTGATGTGGCTTCGGCATCGATTACTGCATCAGAAATTTTTTGACAGACTTCATCGATGACTATGTTCTGGAGAGATTTCGTTTCGCCGAGTGGCTGCATAGTATTTTGTTTGTTCATAGATAACCTCCTAAATATATGTTTGTCTGGGATTGACAGTTCCTTGGTGTAGCTATATCATACTACTAGATGACGGATGAATCAATCTTTAAAATCGTCTGTTTCAATCGTTTGTAAACATAAAAAAGATAAATATGTCTTTAATGAGGTGATATAATGGCATTCAAATCTATAAAACATGATGATGAAAAGATTTTCTATAACAGACTGTGGAAATTGATGGAGGAGCGAAACCTTTCAACGGCAAGAGAATTAGCGCAGGCTTTATATGCCGAGGAGATAGTCCCTGTAGACAGTGCATCTGAAGACGAGATATCTATAATAGGAAGTATGACGCGCAGAATACAGGAACACTTAAATTTAGAAGGTACAGATAAATTGCAGGGTAGATATGTCAAAGCGTATTGTGATTTTTTTGGATGTTCAGCAGATTACCTGTTTGGCTTATCTTCAATTAAAAGTGAAAATCCAGATGTTATTAGATTCTGTGAAGCAACAGGGTTATCTGAAAAATCGGTCAGAAGGCTAATAGAAGATTTACCGGAAGATATAAAAAGAGATTTAGTTGGGTTTTGGTCTAATGTTTTAGAAAGCAATTTGTTTTATGAAGTACCTTTAGAATTCCATCAAATGTGCTATGAATTGGGACAGTACAGAATTGCACAGGACCAAATAAAGGCAATCAATATGGCGGCTAAAAAAATGGACAATTCAGATACATTTGTCGATACTTGGAGAGCGATGATGGAGAGTAATTATCTAAAGGAAGCTCAGCCGCATGAAGGGTCCTACCATATGCATCTGAATGAGCTTTTAGTGAATGTGACAGCGTGTTTGGAAAATTGGGTGGATGAATATGTTCCTACCCATAAAAAAGAGATTCAACAATATTTCTATGGCGACTTAAATAAGAGACTTCAGGAGAGTTATGATGAATTTTTGAAAACAACATAATCCGAATAATATCACAGAAAAACCGCCTCACTACCGGAGTAAATCCGATGGTGGGGCGGTTCTTTTATACCTTGATTTCTTGACCGTTCTTGAAGGTGAAGCGGATATCGTCAGTGCTGTAAGCAGGTCAACGCCAACGCAATCACAACGTAATAGAATATTTTTTGAGACGGTAAAGGGGATTTTATCTGCTTTGCCATTTTTTCACATCTGGACTCCAACATGCCTTTGTGCTATTCAGCGATTCCATCGCGCAGCCTGCGCCGGGACGGTGCAGATTTGAAAGGGTTTGGGATTTCCCAACAAGTATTTTGCAACGCAAAATGGTCTTTGTATATACGAAGACACTGCTTGCGGGTCTGCTGGTCATATACCCTTCAGCTCTCACCACCACAAAATGTTTCATATTTTTGACTCCATTCAAACTGTGCATTTTTGTCTAACAGTTTTTTGCGTTGCTGCCAATCGGGCATGAGTGTTGTCAGGATCGCATAAAAATCCTTCGAGTGGTTTGGGTACAGAAAATGACAAAACTCGTGCAATACTACATATTCAATGCAACTGACGGGCATTTCGAGCAAGTGCCGGTTCAATGTAATGATAGCTTTCTGTGGAAGACAAGATCCCCAGCGAGTATCCATCGATCGAATATGGATTCGTGGAAATGGCACATCATATTTTCGAAATATTGGATAAAGCTGATCCACCGTCTGCTGAAATATTTCGCGACACATCTTATTCAGATAACAGTCAACAAGACGCTTTTTTTGTTCCTGATCTTCTGTGTCTTTTACGGTAAGATAGAGATAAACGCCATCGGAACGTATATCGTCTTTTTTTCCTTGCTCTACCTGCAGACGCAGACTGCGCCCCAAAACGGAAAAGCTTTCCCCACTGATGTAATGTCGAGGCTGCGGTGCATACTGTTGGAATTCTCGAAAATGCTGCTGTGCCTCAGCAATGTAACGGCTACGTCGTTTCACGAATTGCGTAACAACACTTTCCGGAACATCTTTCGGAGCAGAAATATAAACAGAGGCATCTGTCCGAATCCGAAGGTTGATATTGCGTACATTTTTTCGTTCCAGCTGATAGCAGATACACCCATGCTCCGTCTCAACTTCACAAAACTGTATCATGCAAACCTCCGCAACGCAACTGTTTTAACATTCTCAATAATCATGTCGATCACATCAAAAGAAAGTACCAGGCCCCTTTCTTTTTGGTAGCGGTAAAACAGATCATCAATATCCTGTGAGATTCGATCATGAATCGTCAGGTTATGGGTCCAGTCCACCTGGCTATGCTTTTCGATGATTGTCGTAATATCCAGTGCCATCTCGGCGGCAAAATCAGGCTCCACTGACAATTTTTCATTGGAGAAAATCGCGGTCAGTACACCATAGAACGCCTGTGCATGGACATTGGCTCGGATACGATCCGGGTATGCGATAGCGCTTTTTCCCGTGCGGTAATCCTCCAGAATATCCCGCATCTTGGCCAGATATTCTGCCTCCGTTATCGTCCGGGCTTTATACAGCTCAAGCGCTTCCTTGATGCGCTTGGAAAAATTTTCATAGTATGCTGGGTTCTCCTGATACTTCGTATTGATACTCTTGGCGAGCCGTGTGCGAATCGCATCAGCTTTGGCACGCAGTGAGCCTAACTCGTTTAATTCCTTTTCAAACGCATCTCTGTCCAGAATGTCTACCGGCTCGGTGATTCGCTTCAGACCCTCTACTGAAAGGTGTACGTCCAGCAAGTTTTGCATCAGAGGTTCGTATTCCCGATTGTCGATTGAATCCCCATAACGAGGTTTCACGCTGCGCCGTACCGCAGAGAAAAAGCCAAATGCTTTGATATATTTTTCCCGCTCTTCCACTGCCAGCGCCTCATAGGCTTTTTCAGAATTCAGAACAAGATTCAAGGAGCGACCAAAGTTACACAGCCGTTTGTAAAACTCTCCCCGCTTCGAACTGTCCGCCAAGAAAACCTCTACCGCCTCTGCATCGGTTCCGGCAAGTGTCAGACCGGGAACAGCCGAAAACAACTCCATCAGTACGGAATAATCGCTGCGTACCGTTCCAATCGCAGAGAGCACATCTACCACAACGCCTTTCAGATCATGCCCGTCAAAGTTTTCCAGCCCGGCACCACTGTAAAGTTCCATTGCCTCATCCAATTTTTTGATCAGGCTCCGGTAATCCACGATCATTCCATAGCTTTTGCCCTCACACAGGCGATTTGTGCGGGCAATGGCCTGAAGCAAACCGTGCTCCTTAAGTTCTTTGTCCAAGTAAAGCACTTGGCAGAGCGGCTCATCAAAGCCGGTAAGCCATTTGCTGCACACGATCACAAGATCCAGTTCTCCGGCATGATACTGTGCCTTGATTGCTTCTTCATAATCATCGGCACTGCCATAGCGCTGCATCATCCGATTCCAGTAGGCAACTACCTTGTCGTCTGCTCCTTCATCTGCATCATCCACGCTCTCGCGCAGATCCGGGGCCGAGATCACGACAGCGCAGTTCAGATCGCCAAATTGCTCAAAGCATTCCAGATACCGAACGGCATCCCGCTTGTAATTGGTGGCGACCATTCCCTTGAAGCCTGTATTTTTATAGGTTTGGCAAAAGTCCTCGTTGATGTCCAAAGCGATCCGTTTGATGCGTGCATCCGTAGAGGTCAGTCGTCGGATGCTGCTCCATTTCCGGGCGAGATCATCCCTCTGTGATTCCGTCAGACGTTTTGTCGTTTGCTGAAACCATAGGTCGATGTTCTTTTCGTCAACTTTCTGTTCCACAAAGCGGCCTTCATAGATCAGTGGAACAATTGCACCATCGGCTACACCGTCCTGAATCGTATACTTGTGAATCAGTCCGCCAAACTTTTTCAAGGTGTTCTTCTCGCTCTTCATCAAGGGCGTTCCTGTAAAACCGATATAGCAGGCGTTTGGAAAAACCGTCCGCATTTTATGTGACATTTTGCCGTAATTGGAGCGGTGGCTTTCGTCCACAAGAACAAAGATGTCCCGAGATTTGTTGCAACCGTCCAGCCGTTCGGCAGTGCTGAATTTGTTGATGATGCTGGTGACGATGTCCACCCGCTCATCCGTAACCAATCCCAGCAGATGCCGCCCGTTGGTAGCACGCGCAGGGCGAAGCCGCGTGTGCGCGAATGTCGCCGTGATTTGCTTATCCAGCTCTTTTCGGTCGGTGACGATCACTACGCGTGGATGGTCTGCCTGCAGCTCCAGCAGCAAATATTTCGCCACCATCACCATGGTCAGACTTTTTCCGCTGCCCTGTGTATGCCAGATCACACCGCCGCGCCGATTTCCTTTTTCATCCCGCTGCTTGACTGTGTGCAGAATTTCCTTTACCGCAAAATATTGCTGATATCGGCAGATCTTTTTCACATTGTAGTCAAACAGCACGAAATACTTTGTCAGTTCCAACAAACGGACCGGTGTAAACAGGGAAACAATATCTTTATCCTGCACCGTTGGTGTCCGATTCGGGATCAGCTGAGCCATTTTCCGGTTCAGGAAATCTGCATCCTGCTCTTTCCAGATGCTCCAGAATTTTTTCGGCGTTCCCGTTGTCGCATAGCGTACCTCGTTTTTATTGGTCGCCATTACGATCTGCGCAAACGCATAAAGCTGGGGGATATAGTGAGACTGCTGGTTACGGCAGGTTTGCTCAATGGCCTGTTCCACCGGGATATCCGGAGCCTTGCACTCAATCACCGCAAACGGAATTCCATTGACAAACAGCACGATGTCCGGGCGGGCATCATGCTGTCCATCGGCGCTTTCCACCGCAAATTCTTCCGTGACATGGTAAAGGTTCTGCGTCGGGTCCTCCCAGTCAATGTACTTCAAGTTGAAGTTCAGCAGCCGCCCTTCGCCTACAGTTTCGGGATAGCTTTTGCCCAGCATAAGCGCATCATAGATTTTCTCGCTGGTGCGCACAAGGCCGTCCGTCAGCGGTATTTCCAGATCATCCATGGCGTGCTCAATGTTGACTGCAGAAAATTCATTTTCCACACCGCCGTAGGTATAGCGGTTCAGTTTCCGCAGCTGACCGCGCAGCACATCCCGCAACAGCACCCGGTAGCCACTTCCGCGCTGCTGACGGCATTCTTCCGGGGAGAGATATGTATACCCCATGGCCTGCAGCAGTTCCAGCGCAGGCTTTTTGCTGATGTTAGCTTCGGAGTAAATGGATTTATCGAGGTTCATGGTGACCTCCATCAGAATTTAATCTTTCTTGAAAATCGGCGGTTTGTACTCGGGATTCGGGTTAGGCGTTGTCGGCGGGGTTCCCTTGTCTTTTGGAGGGGTGGAAGGACGTCTGCTTTTAATGGTATAGTTTTCCGACATCGGTCTCTTTTCATACATTGTTTTTATTCTCCTTTATTATAATCTGCAATTTCTATTGTAAATTCATTGATATTACGTGCAAGATACACTTTTTTCATCGAATAACTCTCACTTCCATCTGAATTCCAAACGGTAACATTGCTCAACAATATTTCGTGAATATCTTGTTTATCAGAATATTCTTGCACACAGCCATAAAAAACGTGCTTTGTAATCAAATCTCTATAAATAATCCACGGTTGTGCTAGAAACAAATTATCCCAAACTTCTGTATTACCTGAGCGAGAGGTTATATTTAGTTTTTCTGCTATGAAGAAAATAATGTTTTCACTATCCACTTTTGCCAAAGCAAACGCAAAGGGAAAGCCAACAATGAGTGCAGCTATTAAATTTTCTTGTGGAATCGTAGTCCCGGGATGATTTATAATCTCGGTAATCGACATTGCCCCCCAGCCCGTCTTGATGCAAATCAATTCGAGTACGGCATTTATCACCATAATTAATAAGTTCCCGAACATATAATCTACAATCGAACACCCGAATGCACGAATAACGGTTGAAATACTTTCCGTTTCCTTTCGATTGACAAGAATGGAGTATACGGTCCATGAGATAAATCCTGGAACAAGAAAAAACGCCAATTTTATAAAATATTCCGTTAAATCCACTTCATTTCACCCTCACTTTTCCCGTCAATAACAACTGCATCAGTGCCTTTTTCTTCTGCTTTTCAGCCTCGATGGATTCTTGGAGCAGGTTGATTTCATGGTCAGCAGTGCTTAAAATTTCAACAATAAAATTTTGTTCAATTCTCGACTCTGGAATTAACATCTTGGCGCTCATAATCGCCTTCTTATCTCCACGAGGCATTTTGCTTCCTTTAGCGGTCGTCATTACATTAAAAAAGAAGTTATCGTTTGCAATTAAATAATATAAAAATTCGCTGGAAATACCGATGGGTTTAAAAACGAGGACATCTGTGCTACATAAACCATCTTTGTTTGCCCTCCAAACTTTTTTAAGATAGGGACGGATATTTCCAACTAAAATATCTCCTGCATTAAAGCCAACTCCAGAGATTTCGATGTTTGATTCATCAAATAAAACCTTTCCGCTTAAGTTTGGACTAATATTTTCGGTACTGACATAATTATATTTCTGACCATCGATATGCTTATTTATCAGGCAAGATATGTCACTGAGATGAATGGCTTTGAATGATTTCTCTTTGTTTTTTGGCATAAGCAGTTGCTGCATCAGATACTTTTTCTGCTGCTGTTTTAGAGCAAGGAGCTTTTCTTTCAGCTCAATCACTTTGTCCTGTGTGGAGAGGATGGCAGCAATTTTTTTGCGTTCCTGTAAAGAAGGTAGAGGAAAGGCGAATTTCAAGAATTTAGAGAAATGTACCCGTTGCTTTTCTATAAGTGAGCCGGTCGAGACCTTATTGTAGTAGCTGATTATCGGAGCAAAGGTCAAAAAATTTTCCATGAACACTGAATCACTTTCGTGAACTGAAGAAAAAACATCATAATATCCAGAAACAGCCACAGGGGAAGAGCCTTTATATCGTGCAATCGCACCAAAACGAACGTTCATTGGATTGTACACAAAATCATTTGGACGAACCACTTTGTAAAGATTTTTCTTCTTCACAAGATGACTACGTTCATAACGTTCCGTTTTCGCAGTAACACCATCTTCAATTGTTAAGCTATATAATGGAAAACGATCCAAATCGTTTGTATATTCGATAAAGCTCACAAACAGTTCAGAAAAAGGTGTTTTTTCCCAGTCAATAGGAACACTTCCTAGCGGTCCGTTTTTATATGCCTGCGAAACTTGTTCATCTTCAGATAGCAACATTATTCTGTACCCCGCTTTCTTTGGTCTTGCTTTTCATCTGAAATATCACAAATTTCCGCATACAGTAACTCTTCATCATGCCGTGCAATATACCATTTTTCAATTAGCAGTTCAATCAATCGGTTCAATTTCTGTGCTTCATTTGCATCAACTTCAACAATACGGTCAACGTCCTGTTCCATATGGGCACCAATATTACCGATCTTGCGTAATCCATCAATCGCATTCCACTGAGACGTTGGAACTTTATTCTTTAATGTCGTAATTTCAGCATTAAGATTTTTTTCATGAATATTCCAAAAATCATGAAGCATTCCTTGTAAGCAACGGCGCAAAAGTGTCGCCGCCGCTTTAGGACTTTTATCTAAAATCATATTGGCTTCTTCGTAATCATTACGAATTTGCTGAGGAATATAACTCGGGTAGTGCTTGTGTACATACTGAGGAACGATACTTATTACGGTGTCTGTGAATCTGCCTTTTCCTATCACTGTTACTTTTTCGCAAGCATTATTATTGCATTTAAAACAGTAAAATTTAAACTCCGCATCTCGTGCGACAGTCGGAACATTATCATTGCTCCAAGTACTGTAATATCCTACATCCTCCGAAGAGTGTGACGACCAATACACCTGCTCCCTTCCACAAAAAGGGCAGGTATAAGTATGTTTCAAAAAGTCAACTTCAACCATTGTTCGGATCTCCTAACTTGTTTACAGTCCCAGCTCGTCCAGATACTTTTTCATCTGCTCCTGTACCTGTGCCAGTTCAACTTCGATATCCGCAATATTTTTCTTCACCGCCTGAATATCTACAGGAACTTCCTCTTCAAAAGTATCCACATAGCGGGGAATGTTCAGATTGTAGTCGTTCTCCCGGATTTCATCCAGCGTTGCACGATAGCTGTATTTCGGTGTGGTTTCACGCTTTTTGTAGGTATCCACAATTTTCTGGATGTCCGTGTCCCGCAGAAGGTTCTGGTTTTTGCCCTTTTCGAAGTTGCCCTCTGCGGAAGCGTCGATGAACAGAACATTATCGACACCGCAGCTAATGCGATCCTTGCGGAACACCAGAATGCAGGCCGGAATACCCGTGCCATAAAACAGGTTGGCAGGCAGACCGATCACAGCATCCAGAAGGTTGTGTTCAACAATCTGGCGGCGAATTTTGCCTTCGCTCGCACCGCGGAACAGTACACCGTGGGGCAGCACGACAGCCATTCGGCCATGACTGTGGTCAAGGCTGTTGAGCATATGCAGAACAAAAGCATAATCACCCTTGGAAGATGGCGGAACGCCCCAATCAAAGCGCCCCCATGGGTCCAGAGAAGCGTTCATTTTTTCCGGCTTTTTTCCCTTGGCATCCAGAACCGCATTGGAAAGGAAGCCGCTGTCCCATTTGTCCAAACTGAATGGCGGGTTTGCCACAATACACTGGAACAGCATCAGATTATCGTTTTCGACGTTCTGCGGATTGCTCAGGGTATCGCCCTGCCAGATGCGGGCATCGTCTACCTCGTGTAGGAACATATTCATCTTGCACAGAGCCCATGTCTGTGCGTTTAATTCCTGACCGTAAACTGCCACTTTTCCGTCCGGCACGCGCTTGCATGCCTTGAGCAGGAGACCACCGCTGCCGCAGGTCGGGTCATAGATACGGTCATTTTCCTGCGGATCTACCAATGCCGCTGCCAGTTCGGAGACCTTGCTCGGCGTAAAGAACTCTCCGCCCTTCTTGCCGGCGTCCGAAGCAAAGTTGCCGATCATATATTCGTAGGCGTCACCGATAATGTCAGAACCGTCCAGCGCAGAAGAACGCAGGTCAAGTCCGTGGAAGTCTTCCAGCAGGTTGCAGAGGGTCGCATTTTTTGCCTTGATGTCTGTACCAAAGTCCACATTGGAGTTGAAATCGATGGAGCGAAACACGTTCCGAAGCTTGCTGTTGTTATGATCTTCAATAGAAGCCAGTGCCGTGTTGATCTTCAGCCCGATTTCGGAATCATGGCGATTTTTATAAAGGTACCCAAACGTAGATGTAGCGTCCAGCTTGAAACGCTCCCGGCTCATGGCACGCTCGACACGGCGTTCATCACCGTCGTATTGCTCCCGGTATTGCTCTCGCTTTTCCTCCGAAACGTCGCTCAGATATTTTACGAACAGCATGGAAAGAATGTAGTCCTTATAACGGGAACTGTCAATTTTACCGCGAAAGCTGTCGCAGGCGTTCCAAAGAACGCGTTCGATTTCCGATTTTGTCGTCATAGTCGTTATCCTTTCCTCTGTGCGTGATTCATTTGTTCCAGCATCGCTTCATAGCAGCTTCGCTTTTCAACTTCCAACTTACGCAGAAGGCGTAGTTCCTGCTGTGCCAGCAAGCGAAGCTCTTCCATCTGGCGTTGTATTTCCGGCGAGGGCAGTTGAAGCTCCAAGCGGCAAAAATATCTTGCGTTTACTGAGCTGATCATACTTTTTGTGGTATTTTGATAGATCTGCCTTTTTGCTTTCGGCGTGTTCAGATACCAATAAAGATATCCCGGCATAAGCTCTGTTCCCCGAATGCGAATTACCACAAAATTCGACGTGATTACCAAGTTGCGTGTGGTGTCGTCAATCAAAACTGCTGTGTAGGGGGCAGTCAAGCGCACTACAATGTCATTTGGCTGCGTCAGATAGTCCATGGACAATGGTTCTTTCGCAAAATACGGCTCCAATTCAGCAGGATCAATCTCACCTTCCGCTTTTACCGCCCGTAGACTAAGCTGGTGGTATCGTATCGCCTGCGGGGAGTCAGCTCTTGCCTGTTTTCGAGAAAGGACAAGTCCGCTACGGATATCTGCAATTTCTCCAAGATTCATTTCACACCTCAGTTGTCACGTGCAATAAAGAACAAAAGCTTTTGAAAAAGAAAGCCAGAGCGGATTTCACTCTGTCATTGGGCTAAGTATACTCTGCTTTGATTATCAATGTCAAGTGCTTTTTACAAATTCGTTTGTCATAATTTAAAATAACATCATTTTGGGCTTATCAAATTTCACCGTTTCCCTGATCTGACCCACATGACACTATAGCATCGTAGAATCAGGTCGGATTTTTATTTTGCATCATTGTGTGGAACAAAACCATTCTGGACGGGCATAACCGCTACAACATCCTGCGGAAGCATTCGTTTATCGAATATGAGATCAAGGAAATGGAGTTTTCCAGCCGTCAGGAAGCTTTAATCTGGATTTGCAATCATCAGCTTGGGCGGCGCAACCTGACACCGGAGCGCAGAAAGTATCTGATCGGAAAGCGGTATGAGACGGAAAAACAGGTCACTCAAACCAATCTCCGACTGACAGCCTGAAAGCCACAACACTGGTGTACACAGTGGAGGAAATTGCACAGATGCTGTCCATCAGCCTGCGCTCTGCCTACAATCTGTGCAACAGCACTACCGAATTTCGTGTTCTTCGGGTCGGCGGAAGCATCCGCATCCCGAAAGACAGCTTCGATGCGTGGCTCCGGGCAGCTTGAAAAAGGAGATAACGTATGGCATATATTACGAAACGCGGCAGCTCCTATGGTGTCCGCTATACTTACCAAGATGAGCAGGGTAAAAGCTGCAACAAATGGGAAAGTTTTTCCACGAAAGAGGAGGCAATAAACCGCAAAAAACAAATCGAACACGAACTTGCAAACGGAACATTTCTGATTCCGTCCACCGTCACCGTCAAAGAGTTTTTGATGGAGTGGCTTCCCAAGCAGTGCAACAAGCACAAGTGGGCACCCTGCACCTATCAATCCAATCTGGGAACGGTCCAGAACCTCATTATTCCGTACATCGGCGATATGCAGATGCAAAAGCTCAAACCCTACCATCTGGAAGACCTGTATGCCACTCTCAGCAAAACGCCCTGCGGCCAGTATTATGAGGGCAAAAAGCAGGTGCTTTCGGGCAAGCAGAAACAGCGTTTGCTTTCTGGCACAACCATCCATGAGGTGCATCGCCTGCTGCGGACAGCGTTCCAATATGCGGTGGAATGGGGCATCCTCATCAAAAGCCCTGTTCCGGTGGACAGCCCCAAAAAGTCGATTCAAGAGCGCGCCATCTGGGATGCAGATGAGATGTGGGCCGCACTTGCCAGCATGGAAGACCCGATTCTGCATCTGGCAGTCCATCTTACGCTGGTGGGTGCATTGCGAGAGGGCGAAGTCGCTGGCCTGACCCCGGAAGATCTTGATTTTGAGGGAGCAGACGGTACAGGCACGTTCCGCATCAACAAGTGTATGCAGCGCGTCCAGAAGGCATCGCTGGCAAAAACAGGCAAGGACTGCATCTTGCAGGAATTTGAGGATAAGCGTGAGGGCAGCACCACAATGCTGGTGCTCAAAAAGACCAAAACAGCATCTTCCAACCGAACCATCTTCATGACAGCCGTGTTGAAAGAAGAACTGAAACACTGGCTAAAGCGTTTGGAAATGGACGAAGCCGTTGACCCGGAACGCTACCGCAACAGCGGGATGCTCCTGCGTCTGCCCAACGGTCTGGCGGTAGAACCGATCCTCATCCGCAAGAAGTTCATCAAGTGGCAGGACGAGCACCCGGAATTCACCCGCATCGTGTTCCACGGCCTGCGGCATTCCAGTGCGACCTACCAACTGATGATCTCCGGCGGCGATGTGAAAGCGGTACAGGGCACAACAGGTCACGCCAGTGCCAATCTGCTGGTCAACACCTATGCACACATCCAGCAGGATTCCCGTAAAAAGCTGGGTAAAAAGTTCGAGGAAGGCTTCTACAAGCCGGGAGCAACACTTGTGCAGGCTGCTCCGGTTGAAGCAGAGCCGACTATCTCCGTGTCGGCACTTTTGGAGCTTCTGAAGGACGCAGACCCTGCCGTAAAAGCGCAGCTCCGCTTGGCTTTGCTGACCTGAATTGCAAAAAATAGCACGAATTGCAGAGCAATTCACAGACTTACTCCATCTGACACGAAAAATGCGGACCGTGCAAAAACCGTGCAGAGACCGTGCAAATGGCGTATAAAAAGAAAATCCCACGAGGAATCTTGCGATTCTTCGTGGGATTTTGGTGCGCTCGAGGGAACTCGAATCCCTGGCCCTCTGATTAAAAGTCAGATGCTCTACCGGCTGAGCTACGAGCGCATATTTTCAGTTTTGCATATATTGCCGAATAATAATACCACAACCGCGCCCAAAAAGCAAGAGGGAAGTGCAAAAAAGTGGCCTGTGCACCGCCCACAGCGGAACCGTCCGCTTTCTTTTATGAGAAAGACTCCGGGGCAGCCCTGTGCTCTGGCGGCAACTCCCTCTTTACAAATGGGGCGCAAACCAGTACAATCAAAACAGAACGCACTGCCCGGCCCGTATGCGGCGGGGCTTTTTGATAGGAGGCTGTTTTATTATGAAGATCTCTCGTCGGTCCGTCCTTCATGTTTCCGGTCTGGCAGCGGCAGCGCTGGCTCTGACCGGCTGCTCTGCGTCCGGCAGCGCCGCGCTGGGCGGCAGACTGCCCGGCCTGCTCAAAGGCCTGCTGGGGAAAGGCGAAGCGGCCGCCTCGTCGGCCCCGTCCGAGGCATCCAGCGAGATGGCCGCCTCCTCGCTGCCTGAGGTCGAACAGCCGGAACCCGGCCCCTCCGCCCTGCCCGACTACGACGCCGACCTTCTCACCGGCATCGAGCGCAGCACCAACAGCCGCCCGGTGGCCGTGATGGTGAATAACATCGCCAACTCCCAGCGTCAGAACGCCCGCCCCCAGCGGGGCATCGGCAGCGCCGACCTGCTCATCGAGGCGAAGGTCGAGGGCGGCATCACCCGCCTGTGTGCCGTGTTCAGCGACGCTGACAGCATCCCCGAGGTCGGCCCCATCCGCTCGGGCCGCGACCAGTTCCTCCAGCTGCTCATGCCGTGGAATATCCTCTATTACCACGACGGCGAGAGCATCTTCTGCACCCAGTTCGTCAATGTGTACGGCTACTCCGGGCTGAACATCGGCGGCAAGAGCTACTTCAACACCCCCACCCACCCCATCGTCTCTCATCGAAACAACCGCGGCCGGGACGTTGCCTACGAGCACACCGAGTTCACCTCCGGCAATGAGATCTGCAAAGCCGCCTCTGATGCCAAGATCAGCCTCTACGCTCCCAGCGAGGGCACCATCTTCCACTTCGCCGACTACCGCACCGACGAGGTGAACAAGCTCCCGGGCGAGCCTTCCGCCAAGAAGCTCACCATCCTGCATTCCGAGAGCTACCGCACCTCGTTCAGCTATTCCGCGTTCAGCCACACCTATGCGATGCAGATGTACAATTCCTCCAAGAAAACCACCGAGAACACCGTCGATGAGCTGACCGGCGCTCAGCTCACCTTCGAGAACGTCGTGGTCTGCTTCGCCGACATGGACGCCTACGCAGGTGACTCCCACGATGTGCAGGAGGTCCGGTACATTCAGGGCGGAAAGGCCTATCTCTTCACCCGCGGCGGCGTGCAGGTGGGCCGCTGGGAAAAGACCTATCCCACCAACCCCCTCAAGCTCTACACCAAGTCCGGCGAGGAAATGACCCTCAACCGCGGCAAGACCTATTTCGCGCTGGTGGACGAGGACGAGCGAAGCAATTTCAGCTACCAGTAACGCTCCATGAGGGACACGATGATGAAACGCATTCGAACCGCGCTCTGCCTCATTTTAGCTGCTGCGCTGCTGGCAGGCTGCGCCTTTCTGCCCAGCGAGAGCGAACCGGAGGCCTTGGCGCCTGCCGACCCCCTCACCGGCCATCCGCTGGAATGGCCGGGCCAGCGCCCGGTGGCCGTGACCATCGAGAACAGCACCGCCTCCGCCACCCAGTGGGGCATCTCCTCCGCGTCGGTGGTGCTGGAGGCCCTCACAGAAGCCGGGATGGCCACCGAGCTTTGCCTCGTCTATCCGGCGCTGGCCGCCACCCCCAAGGTCGGGCCGGTGGCTGCCGGGCAGGACATCTACTGGCGGCTGTTGGTGGGTCAGCAGCCGCTTCCCGTGCAGCGGGGCGGGGGACAGTTCGACCAGAATTATCTGGACTACTACTCCATCCGCGCCGTGGACGCGCTGGAAGCCGGACGCACCGCGTTCGACTGTGGCAGCGAGTGGAGCAATGCGCCGCTGTGGTACACCAGCGGCAGCGCCGTCTCCAAGGTGCTGGATGCGCTGAGCATCTCCGCCGTCCTGACCGAGTCCCGGGTGACGAGCGCTGCATCTGCGGCTGCCGCCAGCGCCTCTTCCGGGTCAGACGCCGTACTGACCGTTCCGGCGCTTCTGCCACAGGAAGAGGACGGCAAGCTGCCCGATGCCACCGCGCCGGACGCCGTGAACGTCCGGGTCTGCTTTGACGACAACAACGCCACCGGCTTCGCCTATGACCCGGACAGCGGCCTTTACCGGATGCTCCACGCCGACGGCACGCCCCAGCTCGACGCCAACAACGGCCAGCAGGCCGGATTCGACAATCTGCTGGTGCTGTTCAGCGCCTCCGCGCTGCGGGACGACGGCAGGACCTACGACTTCGACCTGAGCATGGGCGGCGGCGTCTGGCTCAACGGCGGGCATCTGTGGACCATCACATGGACACAGGGGCAGGACAACACCCTGCTGTTCTACGACGCCGACGGCCGCACCATGAACATCAAAGCGGGCACGAGCTATATCGCCCTCGTCACCAGCGTGACCGGGCAGGAGCTGACCGTCACGAATTCCAGCGGGGAAGAGATCCTCGGATGAACAAAAGGACTGCTGCGTCGCCGGCAAGAATGCCCTGAAGGGCATCTGAGCCTGAGACCATCTTTTCCGAAGCCCGGCGCAGGAAGCCTCCTGTGCCGGGCTTTTTGTGATTCGGTCACGGAAAAACGCCGTGCTTTGGGGTATACTGTCCCTGTCAGATGAAAAAATACTCTTTCAGGAGGCAGTAAATATGGCAGTCATCACCATCACGAAAGAAAACTTCGACACCGAGGTGCTCCGGAGCGCCCAGCCCGTCCTGCTGGACTTCTGGGCCAGCTGGTGCGGCCCCTGCCGGATGCTCAGCCCCATCGTGGACGAGGTGGCCGAGGAGCGCACCGACGTCAAGGTGGGCAAGGTGAACGTGGACGAGCAGCCCGAGCTGGCGGCTGAGTTCGGCGTCATGAGCATCCCCACCCTGCTGCTGTTCGAGAACGGCAAGCTGACCCGTCAGGCCGTCGGTGCCCGCCCCAAGAGCGGCGTGCTGGAGCTGCTGGGCTGAGAAAAAGGAACTGCGGGGAGCCGCTGCACAGGAAAACGCTGTGCAGCGGCTCCTTTTTTGCGCTCCCATCATCTCAAAGCGGGCTTTCGTGAAATGATTTCGCCTTTCTGTACAAACGCACAGAAAAATCGTATCATAAAATTGAAAACACGGTCACTTTCACACTTTACAGCTTTACCTTGATAAAGTAAAATAGTCTTACATCAAGGGGCGTCGAGCGTCCCCGGAACGCGGCGGGGCACAGAGGGCCGGCGCAGTCAGGTGTCCGGCAGAAATGAGGAAAAGGGTATGAAATTTGACATCTCCTGCTTGCAGCCGAAGGAGCAGGCCTCCTTTGCGCTGCGGGCGCTGTACGAAGCGGCGGGCTGCCGCAAATATCACATGGGCCGCTTCGAGGAGTACGGGCTGTATCAGGAGAACCGCAGCTTTCTTTCGTCGGAGCAGGTCATCACCTTCACCGATCTGGACGGGCGGCTGCTGGCCCTCAAGCCGGACGTGACCCTCTCCATCGCCAAGACGGCACAGCCCGCACCGGGCGAGACGCTGCGCTACTACTACCACGAAAACGTCTACCGCCCCTCGGCAGAAAGCCACACTTTTCAGGAGATCGGCCAGATGGGCCTTGAGCTGCTGGGCGAGGTGGGCGAAACGCAGGTGCGGCAGGCCGTGTCGCTGGCGGCCCAGTCGCTCGCCCAGCTGGGAAAGCCGTGGGTGCTGGAAGTGAGCCACATGGGCTATCTGTTCGGCCTGCTGGACGCGCTGGGCGTACCCGAGGCCTCCCGCGCAGCCCTGCTGGCCAAGCTGCGGGCCAAGAACCTCCACGAGCTGCGGGCGGCGGCCTCTGCCGCCGGGCTGGACGAGGCAGGCGCAGAGGCGCTGGCCGGGCTGATGCAGCTCTGCGGCCGCTGCGAAGAGGTGCTGCCCCGGGTGGAAGCGGCCTGCCGGAACCAGCGGATGCGGGCCGCCGCCGCTGAGCTGAACGCCATCGCCGCCGAGCTGAACGGTGCGGACGGAAGCATCCGTCTGGACATGACGCTGGCCGGTGAGATGGAGTACTACAACGGCCTCGTCTTTCAGGGCTATCTGGAGTCCCTCCCCCGTCCGGTGCTCAAAGGCGGGCGGTACGACCTGCTGATGCAGAAATTCACCCCGGGGGCGGGGGCCATCGGCTTCGCAGTCTACCTCGACGAGCTGGACCGCCTGAGCGCCCCGCTGCCGCCGGTGCAGAAGCAGCCCACGGAAAAGCCCATGCTGAACGTGGCCCTGCCAAAGGGCCGTCTGGGCGATAAGGTCTATGACCTTCTGGCAGGCATCGGCTACGGCTGTCCCGAGGACTACAACGCCACCCGAAAGCTGGTGGTGGAGAACCCGGCGGCAGGCATCCGCTATTTTCTCGTCAAGCCCAGCGATGTGGCCATCTACGTCGAGCACGGCGCAGCGGATGTGGGCATCGTGGGCAAGGACATCCTGACCGAGGCCTCCGCCGATGTCTACGAGCTGCTGGACACCGGCCTCGGCAGGTGCCGGATGTGCGTCGCCGCCCCGGCCGACTATCAGGACGACCCCAGCCGCCCGGTGCGGGTGGCCACCAAATTCGTCAACATCGCCAAGAGCTACTATGCATCCATCGGGCGGGACATCGACATCATCAAGCTCAACGGCTCCATCGAGCTGGCCCCCATTCTGGGCCTGTCGGACGTCATCGTGGACATCGTGGAGACGGGCACCACCCTGCGGGAGAACGGCCTGCGGGTGGTGACGGAGTTCATGCCCATCTCGGCCCGCTTCATCGCCAATAAGGCCAGCTACCAGTTCAAGCACCGGGAGATGGACGAGATGCTGGAAAAGCTGCGCGCCGCCCTTGCCGCAAAGGAGGAGAAAAAATGATAAAGCTGTACAACTTCGACGAGCTGAAGCCCGAAGAGATCCTGAACCGCGACATCCGCGCGGAGAAAAACGTAGAGGATGTGGTGGACGGCATCATCGCCGACGTCCGCGCCCGGGGCGACGAGGCCCTGAAGGAATACGCCCTCAAGTTCGACGGGGCAAAGCTCGAGAGCCTCCAAGTGACGCAGGAGGAGATCGAAGAGGCCTTTGCAGGGATGGACGGCTATTTCCTCGAGACGCTGCGGGAGGCCGCAGCCAACATCGAGGCCTTCCACCGCCAGCAGGTGCACAAGAACTTTGTGATGAACGATAAGCCCGGCATCGTGCTGGGCCAGAAATACACCCCCATCGAGAAGGCAGGCGTCTACGTCCCCGGCGGCACAGCGGCCTATCCTTCCACCGTCCTGATGGACGTCATCCCGGCCAAGGTGGCGGGCGTTTCGGAGATCGTGATGACGACTCCCGCAGGGAAGGACGGCAAGGTGAACCCCGTCATCCTCGCCGCCGCGGCCACCGCAGGCGTGACGAAAATTTTCAAGACCGGCGGCGCACAGGCCGTGGCTGCGCTGGCCTACGGCACCCAGACCATCCCGGCCGTCGATAAGATCGTCGGCCCGGGCAACATCTACGTCGCCACCGCCAAGCGGAAGGTCTTCGGCAAGGTGGGCATCGACATGATCGCCGGACCCAGCGAAATTCTGGTGCTGGCCGACGGCGGCTGTGACCCCGCATGGGTCGCCGCCGACCTTCTGAGTCAGGCCGAGCACGACAAGCTGGCAAGCCCCGTCCTCGTCACCGACAGCGCCGACCTTGCCAAGGCCGTGCAGGCCGAGCTGGAAGTACAGATCCCCCAGCTGCCCCGCGCCGCCATCGCCCGGGCCAGCGTGGACGACAACGGCAAGATCATCGTCTGCTCTGACCTGCGCAAGGCCATCGAGGCCTGCAACATCATCGCACCGGAGCACCTCGAGGTCTGCATCGACGACCCCTTCAGCGTGCTGAACGAGATCAAAAACGCGGGCAGCATCTTCCTCGGGCGGAACGTCCCCGAGGCGCTGGGGGACTACTTCGCCGGCCCGAACCACACCCTGCCCACCAGCGGCACGGCCCGCTTCTCCAGCCCCTTGGGCGTGGACGACTTCGTCAAGAAGTCCAGCTTCCTCTATTACACCCGGGAGGCACTGGAAAAGGCCGCACCCCGCATCGCTGACTTCGCCGAGCGGGAGGGCCTGCACGCCCACGCCCGCAGTGTGACCATACGATATGATAAATGACAGGCGGCTTGCCCTCTCAGGCGCTTCGCGCCAGCTCCCCCAAAGGGGGAGCCAAAAGCCTCTCCCTTTGGGAGAGGTGGCATTGCGTAAGCAATGACGGAGAGGGCAAGGCCGTTGACCATAAAACCGAACACTGAAAGGAACTTGCTATGAGCCGTTTTCTTTCTCCCACGCTGGAAGCTGTCACCCCCTACACCCCGGGGGAGCAGCCGCAGGACCAGCAGTACATCAAGCTGAACACCAACGAAAGCCCCTACCGCCCCTCTCCGGCGGTGGTGGCGGCGGTGAGCGAGGCCGAGGTGGAAAAGCTCCGCCTCTACTCCGACCCCGCCTGTGCCGAGCTGCTGCGGACGGCAGCGGCCCACTTCAATTTGCAGCCCGACCAGATCATGCCCGGCAACGGCAGCGACGAGAACCTCTTCTTCGCCCTGCGGGCCTTCTGCGACGAGGCGCATCCGCTGGCCTATGCAGACATCACCTACGGCTGCTACGGCGTCTGGTGCGGCCTGATGCACATTCCCAGCCACATCATCCCTCTGAAGGATGACTTCACCCTCGACCCAGCCGACTATTACGGCCTGAACGAGACCATCGTTATCGCCAACCCCAACGCCCCCACCGGTCTGGCCCTGCCCCGCAGCGCCATCGAGGGCATCCTGAAGGCGAACCCCGACAACGTGGTCATCGTGGACGAGGCCTATGTGGACTTCGGCGGCGAGAGCTGTATCCCCCTCATCGACCAGTACGAAAATCTGCTGGTCATCCAGACCTTCTCGAAGTCCCGTCAGCTGGCCGGTGCCCGTCTGGGCCTTGCGATGGGCAATGCAAAGCTCATCGCCGACCTCAACCGGGTCAAATTCAGCCTCAACCCCTACAACATCAACCGCCTGACCCTGAAGGCCGGCAAGGCCGCGCTGGAGGATACGGCCTATTTCGAAAAGACCTGTGCCGCCATCGTCGAAACCCGCAGCTGGACGAAGCAGCAGCTGGAAGCGCGGGGTTTCACCGTGCTGGACAGCCGGACCAACTTCCTCTTCGCCTCCACCGGGAAAAAGGGCGGCGGCGAGCTGTATCGGAAGCTGAAGGAAAAGGGGGTGCTGGTGCGCCATTTCGACGCGCCCCGCATCACCGACTGGCTGCGGATCACCATCGGCACGCCGGAGGATATGGAAGCCCTGCTGCGGGCGCTGGATGAAATTTTGGAGGGCTGAGCCATGCGGGAAGTGACCATAGAGCGGAACACGAACGAGACACAGATCGAGCTGACCCTGAACCTCGACGGCGCAGGCCGGTATCAGGTGGACACCGGGTGCGGCTTTCTGAATCATATGCTGGAGCTGTTCGCCCGGCATGGCCGGTTCGATCTGGTGCTCACCTGCCACGGCGATGTGGAAGTGGACTATCACCACACCACCGAGGATGTGGGCATCGCGCTGGGGCAGGCCTTTGCCGAGGCACTGGGCGATATGCGGGGCATCCACCGGTACGGCAGCTTCTACCTGCCGATGGACGAGGCCCTCATCCTCTGCGCTGTGGACATCTCGGGCCGCTGCACCCTGAACTGGGACATCCGCTGTCAGACCGAGAAGGTGGGCGACTTCGACGTGGAGTGCGCCAAGGAATTCTGGCTGGGCTTTGCCCGCAGCGTGCCCGCCACCGTCCACTTCGTCCAGTTCGCGGGCGAGAACACCCACCACATCTTAGAGGCGGCCTTCAAGGGCGCCGGCCGTGCGCTGGCCGACGCCGTCCGCATCGACGCCGCCCACCGGGATGAGATCCCTTCTACGAAAGGACTGCTGGTATGATCTGCATCATCGACTACGGCGTGGGCAACCTGTTCAGCCTGAAGTCCAGTCTGGCCCATCTGGGGCTGGACGCAGCGGTCAGCGCCGACCCCGCCGACATCCGTGCCGCCGACCGGCTCATCCTGCCGGGGGTGGGGGCCTTCGGGGACGCCATGGCAAAGCTCGAGGCCACCGGCCTTGTGCCGGTCATCAAGGAGGAAGCGGAGAAAAAGCACCTCCTTGGCATCTGCCTCGGGATGCAGCTGCTGTTTGAAAAGAGCTTCGAATACGGCGAGCACACGGGCCTCGGCTTTGTGACGGGGCAGGTCTGCCCGCTGGCCCCTGACCTCGGCGATAAGACCCTGAAAGTGCCTCAGATCGGCTGGAACGCCGTCCACATCCTGCACGACGACCCGATTTTCAAGTACGTCCGGGACGGCGAGTATTTCTACTACGTCCACAGCTACTACGGCAAGAACTGCGCCGCCAACACGCTGGCCGTCAGCGACTATTCCCTCCCCGTCACCGGTGTGGTGAAGGCGGGCCGGGTGTACGGCACTCAGTTCCACCCGGAAAAGAGCGGCGACGCGGGACTGCGGCTGCTGCGGGCGTTCAGTGAGTTGTAAAAACAACCTCTCAGTCTCGCTGTCGCTCGACAAGGTCGGGTTGCGGCTCCCAGCATCCGCTTCGTGCTTTGATAAGCACTCGCGTCTTGCTGGCCGCGGCCCCAACAATGATTCCCTGTTTCCGCCACTGGCGGCGGTTATCATTGTTGCTCCCAAAGGGAGAGGCTTTTGGCTCCCCCTTTGGGGGAGCTGTCACCGAAGGTGACTGAGAGGGCAAGCCCGCTAAAGGAGAAACGAAATGCAATTATTCCCAGCCATTGACCTGCGGGGCGGAAACGTCGTGCGCCTGACGCAGGGCGACTACGATAAAATGACCGTCTACGGCGAAGACCCCTGCGCACAGGCGCGGGCCTTTCTGGACGCCGGGGCCAAGAACCTCCATGTCGTCGATCTGGACGGCGCGAAGGACGGCACCCTTTCCAACTACGACACCATCGCCGCGCTGGCCAAGCAGGGTGGCATATACATCGAGGTGGGCGGCGGCATCCGCACCGAGGAGCGCATCGAACGATACCTCTCCCTCGGGGTGGGCCGGTGCATCCTCGGCAGCGTGGCCGTGACGGACTTCGATTTCACGGCCCGGATGCTGAAAAAATACGGCAACAAGATCGCCGTGGGCGTAGACGCCAAGGACGGCTATGTGGCCATCCACGGCTGGAAGGAGGTCAGCGCCGAGCCGGGCGTGGCCTTCTGCCAGCGTCTGGCCGAGGCGGGCTGCAAGGCCATCATCTACACCGACATCGCCTGCGATGGCGCGATGCAGGGCACCAACCTCGCCCTCTACCGTCAGCTTGCAAGGGAAGTGCCCGGCGTCGCCATCACGGCCAGCGGCGGCATCTCCTCGGAGCAGGAGCTGCTGGAGCTGGAAGAGATGGGCACCGCCGCCGCCATCCTCGGCAAGAGCCTGTATACCGGCGCACTGGACCTCAGACGCTGCGTTGCGCTGGTGCAGAAGTAAGGAGCTAGACCATGATCACAAAACGCATCATTCCCTGTCTGGACGTCCGCAGCGGGCGGGTCGTCAAGGGCACGAACTTCGAGGGCATCAAGGACGTGGCCGACCCGGTGGAGATGGCCCGGATGTACAACGCGGCCGGCGCGGACGAGCTGGTGTTCTACGACATCACGGCCAGCGCCGAGGGCCGCTCCCTCTTCACCGACATCCTTACCCGGGTGGCCAGCGAGATCTTCATCCCCCTCACCGTGGGCGGCGGCGTCAACACGCTGGACGACTTCGACCGGGTGCTCAAGTGCGGGGCCGATAAGGTCAGCGTCAACTCGGGCGCGCTGAAGGACCCCGCCCTCATCCCAGCGGCGGCGAAGCGCTACGGCGACCAGTGCGTCGTCCTCTCCGCCGACGTCAAACGGGTGGGCGGGCAGTTCCGCGTCTTTGCCAAGGGCGGGCGCGAAGATACCGGCCGGGATGCACTGGAATGGATCAAGTGGTGCGTGGACAACGGCGCGGGCGAGGTCTGCCTCAACAGCATCGACACCGACGGCGTGCGCAACGGCTTCGACCTTGAGATGCTGGACGCCGTGGCGGCCCGGGTGAACGTGCCCATCATCGCCAGCGGCGGCGCGGGCAAAAAGGAAGATTTCCTCGAGCTGTTCCGCCACAAGGGCATCGACGCGGGCCTCGCGGCGGGCATCTTCCACCAGAAACTGCTCACCATCCGGGCACTAAAGGAGTACTTAAACGAAAATGGTGTGGAAATGCGGCTGTAAATGCTTGCGTTTGCCCGCCGAATACGCTAAACTATAGCTGTCCCCCTGCGGGGAAGGAGAAACATTATGGATCTGAAGTTTGACGAAAAGGGTCTCATCCCTGCCATCGTGCAGGACCACTACACCAAAGAGGTGCTGACCCTCGCCTACATGAACGCCGAGACGCTGGCGCTGACCATCGCGGAGGGGCGGACGGTGTTCTGGAGCCGCAGCCGTCAGGAGATCTGGCGCAAGGGCGAGACCAGCGGCAACGTCCAGCGGGTGGTGTCCATCACCGCCGACTGTGACGCCGATGCGCTGGTGGTGGAGGTCGTCAAGAGCGGCCCTGCCTGCCACACCGGTGCCGAGAGCTGCTTCTTCAACGAAGTGTATGTTTCCCCCGAGCTGAAGCAGTTCAGCTGGCAGGGGCTGTATGACCTCATCAAGGGCCGCAAGACCAGCCCCAAGGAGGGCAGCTACACCACCTACCTCTTCGAGAAGGGCAAGGAAAAGATCCTCAAAAAGGTGGGCGAGGAGTGCACCGAGGTCATCATCGCGGGCGAAAAGGAAGACAAGGCCGAGACGGTCTACGAGATCAGCGATCTGGCATACCATGTGCTGGTGCTGATGGTGCAGGCCGGCATCACGGTGGAGGACGTCACCCGCGAGCTGGAAAAACGCCACGTTATCGACCACAAGGTCAAACAGGAAAGGATGCAGTGATTCACTATGGCAGATTACAAGAAGTCCAGTGTCCATTGTCACTCGACGATGTGTGATGGCAAAAACACCTTACAGGAGATGGCCTCCGCCGCGTGTGCGCAGGGGCTGACCACACTGGGCTTCACGGGCCATAGCTACACCCAGCGTGACCGTGAATACTGCATGAGTCCCAGCCGCACGGCCCAGTACAAGGCCACCATCGCCAAGCTCAAGACCGAGTACAAGGGCAAGGTGGACATCCTCTGCGGCATCGAGTGGGACCTGCTGAGCGAGGACAAGCGCACCGGCTACGATTACTGGATCGGCTCGGCGCACCACCTTTACGGCAAGAACACCGGCAAGTATTACGAGATCGATTTCCGCCCGCAGGACCTGCACGACTGCATCTACGACGACTTCGACGGCGACCCGCTGGCCGCTGTGGAGGCCTACTTTGCCGAGGTGGAGAAGGTGGCGGCCATGGGTCCCGACATCCTCGCCCACATCGACCTCATCAAGAAGCTGAACGCCGACGGCGAGTTCTTCGATGAGGAGGCTCCCCGCTACAAAGCCGCAGCTCTCAAGGCACTGGCTGTGGCCAAAGAGCACGGCTGTCGGCTGGAAGTGAACACCGGCGGCGTCTACCGCGGCTACCGCAAGGACTTCTACCCCGGCGCATGGATGCTGGGCGAGTGGCAGAAGATGGGCGGCCGGGTCATCATCACCTCCGACGCCCACGACATCGGCAGCCTGACCTTCGGCTTCGACGAGGCCGCAGCTGCCATCAAGGCCGCAGGCTTCTCCAGCGTGGACGTGCTGACGGCCAACGGCTTCGAGACGCAGGAGCTGTAACCCCTGAATTTTGCAGCAAGGCTGCCGTGCAGTTTATCTGTGCGGCGGCCTTGTTTTCTGGTAAACGGCCTGCGCCCTCTCAGGCGCTCACGCGCCAACTCCCCCAAAGGGGGAGCTGGCACCGAAGGTGACGGAGAGGGCAAGCCGCCTAAAGTTATGAAGGAGAACCGCCTATGACCCGATCCCCCGCAAAAAAATCGCTCTTCAGCCAGAGCGTGGACCTGATGAACGGCCCCATCTTCCAGAGCCTCGTCATCTTCATGCTCCCCATTCTGGTGTCGAGCCTCTTCCAGCAGCTCTACAACACCGTGGACACCATGATCGTGGGCAATGTGCTGGGTGACACCGCCCTTGCTGCCATCGGGGCCTGCGGGGCCATCTACGAGCTTCTGGTCGGCTTCGGCATCGGCATCGGTAACGGTCTTGCCATCGTCGCAGCGCGCTCCTACGGGGCCGGAGACGACGAGCAGCTCAAGCAGACCGTTGCAGGCTCCATCGTCATCGGACTCATCGCGTCGGCGGTCATCACGCTGGCGGGCGCGATGGGCCTGCACCCGCTGCTGGAGCTGCTGGACACCCCGGTCGAGATCCTTGAGGACGCCTACCGCTATATCATCATCATCGACTACGGCGTCTTCATCATGTTCGCTTACAACCTCTGTGCCGGTCTGCTGCGAGCCATCGGCAACAGCTTCATGCCGCTGGTCTTCCTCATCCTCTCGTCGGTGCTCAACGTCATCCTCGACCTCTGGTTCATCGCCGTGCTGGGCATGGGGGTGGCCGGTGCGGGCGTGGCCACGGTCATCTCGCAGGGCGTGTCGGTGGTGCTCTGCATCCTGTACGTCTTCCGCAGTGCCCGGCTGCTCCTGCCCGAGAAAAAGCACTTTCATGTGGGCAGCCGCCTCTACTGGGAGCTGTTCAGCCAGAGCATCTCGATGGGCCTTATGAGCAGCATCGTCTCGGCAGGCTCGGTGGTGCTGCAATACGGCATCAACGGGCTGGGCACGCTGGTCATCGCGGGCCACACCGCCGCCCGGAAGCTCTTTTCCTTCACGGATATGCCCCTGACGGCGATGGCCTCCGCCTGCTCGACATTCGTATCCCAGAACTACGGTGCGAACCACCCCGACCGCGTCCGGCGCGGGATGCGAGACCTCATCCTCTACAGCATCGTGGTGGCCGCCGCCATCACGGTGCTGATGAGCGTGGGCGCAGAATGGATGGTCCGGCTGGTGTCCGGCTCTTCTGAGCCGGTGGTGCTGGAAAACGGCGCACGGTATCTGATCTGGAACGCCCCCTTCTACGCCGTGCTGGGCGTCCTGCTGGCGAGCCGGTATGCACTGCAGAGCATGGGCGAAAAAGTACTGCCCCTCCTGTCCAGCGTCATCGAATTTCTGGGCAAGATCGTCTTTGTCATGGTGTTCATCCCCCGCTTCGCGTACAACGCAGTCATCCTCTGTGAGCCGGTCATCTGGTGCTTCATGACCGCCGAGCTGATGACGGTCTATCTGCACAATCCGTTCGTCTTTCCGAAGAAGAAGAAATAAAGCATCCTCGCATAAAAAATGAGACAGGCAGCCCCTTTCCGGGGAAACCTGTCTCTTTTTTCTTATGCAGGAAACGCCTGGCTTATCGGCCCAGCATCTCCTTTGCGGTCTTGCAGATGGTGGCAGCGTCCAGACCATACTCGCGCAGCAGATCCCATGCAGGGCCGGAGCAGCCGAACTTGTCCTGCACGCCCACGCGGCGGACGGGGGTGGGCAGCTTCTCGCTCAGAAGCGAGCAGACGGCCTCGCCCAGACCGCCGATGACGTTGTGCTCCTCGGCGGTGACGATCTTGCCGCACTCCTTGGCTGCCTTGAGGATGATGTCCTCATCCAGAGGCTTGATGGTGTGGATGTTGAGGACGCGGGCGTGGATGCCCTCGGCGGCCAGCGTCTCGGCGGCCTTGCGGGCCTCGTTGACCATCAGGCCGGTGGCCACGATGGCGATGTCATTGCCCTCGGTGAGCTGCTCGCCCTTGCCGATCTCGAAGTGGTAGTTGGCCTCGTCATGGAACACAGGGACGGCCAGACGACCGAAGCGGAGGTAGACCGGCCCCTGCATCTCGTAGGCAGCGCGGACAGCAGCCCGGGCCTCCACATCGTCAGCGGGGCAGATGATGGTCATGCCGGGCAGGCTGCGCATGAGGGCGAAGTCCTCGCAGCACTGGTGGGAAGCGCCGTCCTCACCGACGGAGATTCCGCCGTGGGTGGCGCCGATCTTGACGTTCAGGCGGGGATAGGCCACGGAGTTGCGGATCTGCTCAAAGGCACGGCCCGCAGCGAACATGGCGAAGCTGGACACGAAGGGGACATAGCCCATGGTGGACAGGCCGGCGGCGACGCCCATCATGTTGGCCTCGGCGATGCCGCAGTCGAAGTGGCGGCTCGGGTAAGCCTTGCGGAACATCCCGGTCTTGGTGGCGGCGGCGAGGTCGGCGTCCAGCACCACCAGATCATCATGGCCCTCAGCGGCCAGTGCTTTCAGAGTATTGCCGTAGCTCTCGCGGGTCGCGATCATTTTCACATCTGCCATCTTACTTGTCCTCCTGTTCCAGCGCGGCGTAGGCTGCGTTCAGCTCCTGCATGGCCACAGCGTACTCTTCGTCGTTGGGGCCTTTGCCGTGCCAATCCACAGAGTTGGTCATAAAGGAGACGCCGGTGCCCTTGACGGTGTCCAGAATGATGCAGGTGGGCTTGTCGTTCTCAGCGTGGAACGCCTTGACAGCCGCCTCGATCTGGTCGTAGTCGTGGCCGTTGATGGTCAGGACGTTGAAGTTGAAAGCCTTCAGCTTCTCTTCCAGCGGGGCGCTGTTCATGACCGTCTCGGTAGTGCCGTCGATCTGGAGATGGTTGCGGTCCAGCATGACGCAAAGGTTGGAGAGCTTATAGTGGGCGGCAAACATGAACGCCTCCCAGCACTCGCCCTCTTCCACCTCGCCATCGCCAAGGATGGTGTAGACATTGACCGGCTTTGCGCTGATCTTTGCGCCCAGAGCCATGCCGCAGGCGGCGGACACACCCTGACCCAGACTGCCGGTGGACATATCCACGCCCGGCGTCTCATTCATGTTGGGGTGGCCCTGCAGGTAGCTGCCGATCTTGCGCAGGGTCTTGAGGTCTTCCACCGGGAAGAACCCGCGCTCGGCCAGCGCAGCGTAGAGCGCCGGGGCGGCGTGGCCCTTGGACAGCACCAGACGGTCGCGGTCCGGCTTTTTCGGAGCCTTGGGGTCAACATTCATATCCACGAAATAGAGGTAAGACAGCACCTCGGCGATGTCCAGACTGCCGCCCGGATGGCCGCACTTGGCGCTGTGAGTTCCCTCGATCACGCCCATGCGGATGTGGCAGGCGTGCTTGGCAAGGGTGAGCTTTTCTGCATTTGTCATGATGGTCCTCCCGTATGAACCTCAGAATTTGCAAGGTAACAGCCGCGCAAGGTGCAGCTCCCGCCGCCTCATTGCGCTATAATTCAAGTTTATATTATCTATTCTGCGCAAAAAGGTCAAGCTTCTTCCAGCAAAATGTACACACGCGGTCAAAAACTGCTCCAAACGCTTTCTTTTTTGGTCAATTTGCAGCCTGTCCGGGGACGGTCTTGACAAATCCTGCGGCACTCTGCTATAATTTTCACGATCTCCGGCAGGAAGCCGGGCCTGCGGGCCGAAGCCCGCCGCACGCTTATTTTCCGCCGTACTTTTTGCAACAGACGCCATGAAGGGGTCTGCCTTTGGGATGCATTGCCAAGGGCAGGCCCCTTTTTCTGTCCCGGTGCGGCCTGCAAGGAGGAACTCCGATGAAAACGAAACACACCTCTCCGGCCCGCAGCATCGTGCTGGCTGCGCTCTTTCTGGCTCTGGCCTTCGTCCTGCCCATGGTGACGGGCCATGTGCCGCAGGTAGGCAATATGCTCTGCCCCATGCATTTCCCCATCCTGCTCTGCGGCTTCGTGCTGGGCGGGCCATGGGGTCTGGCCGTGGGCTTCGCGGCCCCGCTGCTCCGCTCGGTGCTCTTCGGGATGCCCCCGCTGTACCCCATCGCCCTCTCGATGGCCTTTGAGCTGGCTGCCTACGGCGTGGTGTCCGGCTGGCTCTACCGCCGGGTGAACCACACGCTGCCCATGACCTATGCTGCCCTCGCGGCGGCCATGGTGGCCGGACGCCTCGTTTGGGGCGCAGTCCGCTTCCTGCTGGCGGGCCTCAGCGGCTCCAGCTTCCCCTTCTCGGCCTTCCTGTCCGGCGCACTCTTCACCGCTGTGCCCGGCATCATCGCCCAGCTGGTGCTCATCCCCCTCATTATCACCGCTCTGCAGAAGGCAAAGGTCATCGACTGAGCCTTTTCCGGAAAACGAAACAATGGCTGGAGCCGCGCGGCTCCAGCCATTGTTTTTTTGCACTTTACTTGCGGAGGAAGTCCGGCAGGGGCTTGCCCTGCTTGCGCCACTGATGATACTCAGCGGTAGCGGCGAACTCCACGTCACCGGCGGAGTTCAGCGCAGTCTCCACAGAGTCCTGGATCACGCCGATGATGAAGCCGACGCCGACCATCTGCATGGCCACATCATTGGAGATGCCGAACAGCGAGCAGGCCATCGGGATGAGCAGCAGGGAGCCGCCGGCCACGCCGGAAGCGCCGCAGGCACCCAGAGCAGACATGGCGCTCAGAACGATGGCGGCAGGCAGAGTCACGGGGATGCCCAGCGTGTTGGCCGCAGCCAGCGTCATGATGGTGATGGTGATGGCCGCGCCGTCCATGTTGATGGTCGCGCCCAGAGGGATGGAGACGGAATACATATCCTTATCGAGGCCCAGCTTCTCGCACAGGGCCATGTTGACCGGAATGTTGGCCGCCGAGCTGCGGGTGAAGAATGCGGTCAGGCCCGACTCCTTCAGGCAGCGGAACACCAGCGGATAGGGATTGCAGCCCAGATAGATGAACATGATGAAGGGCGAAACGATGAGCGCCATGAAGAGCATGGTGCCCACCAGCAGGGCCAGCAGCTTGCCGTACTGGGTAAAGATGGCCAGACCGTTGCCTGACACGTTGGTATACACCAGACCCATGATGCCGAAGGGAGCCAGATTGATGATCCAGCGCACCACCTGCGACACCGCATCGGCGGTATCGGCAAGGAACTTCTTGGTGGTGTCAGAGCCGATGCTCTTCATGGCGAGGCCGAACATGCAGGCCCAGAACAGGATGCCGATGTAGTTGCCGCTCATCAGAGCGCTGATGGGGTTGGCGACAAAGTTGGTGAGCAGGGTGCTCAGCACCTCGCCCAGACCCTGCGGCACCACGTCCGACTGGGCGGCATCAGCCAGAACGACCGACACGGGGAACACAAAGCTCGTAACGGAAGCGATGGCCGCCGCAAGGAAGGTGGTCAGCATATACAGCCAGATGACCGTGCCAAAGCGGCGGTCCAGCTTGGAGCTGCCCTGCGCCAGCGCACTGGCCACGATAACGAACACCAGCACCGGGGCGATGCCCTTCAGCGCACCGACGAACAGGCTGCCCAGCTCGCCGACCCAGCCTGCACCCGGCACCGCAAGCGCCAGCACCGCGCCGATGACCAGACCGGCGACGATGCGAAGGATGAGGCTGACCTCATTGTACTTCTTTGCCACGGCTTTTACGCCATTCATCATATCAAAACACTCCTCCATATGTGTGCGTACACCGCGCACACTTTTCTGTCTCTTTCCCAAAGACAAGTGTTATTATAGCACACACGGCAGAAAAGTCAAAGGTTTTCCGCAGATATTTCGGGCGGTTCCATCCGATTTCTCCCTTTTCCTCCCGGCCCCGCCGGCAAAACTGTGTTTGTGTCGCATACAAAGTTGAGATATTTTACCCAGCAAGGCAGAAAAATCCCCCGGCAGAGAAACTCTGCCGGGGGAAAGTCATTCTTATTTATTTTCAGTCGTCCAGATAGGTCACTTTGCCGGGAACGAAGCCCTTGATGCCCATGCCGGGGGCATCCGATACGGTGATGTCCTTCTCGTTGAAGACCGCACCGCCAAGGATGTGGTCCTCGCTGCAGAGCACCGGGCCGTCCAGATCGACCTTCGTGATGATCTTTTTGGCGCAGGCCAGCTCTACCGCCGCATTGACGGAGATCTTCGCCTCCAGCATACAGCCGATCATGCACTCGACGCCGTAGACCTCCGCCGCCGAGGCGATGCGGAGGGCGTTGGTGATGCCGCCGCACTTCATCAGCTTGATGTTCACAAAGTCCGCCGCGCCGGTCTGCATGATGCGCAGGGCATCTGCGGGGCTGAACACGCTCTCGTCGGCCAGCACAGGCACGCTGGCGTTCCGGGTGACGTACTGCATCCCCTCGAGGTCAGCGGCAGGCACAGGCTGCTCGACGAACTCGATGTCAAGGCCCTTTTCCTGCATCTGGTCGAGGATGCGGACGGCCTGCTTCGCATTCCACGCCTGATTGGCGTCGATGCGGATCCTGACCTCTTTTCCCACAGCCTCGCGGACTGCGGCCAGACGGGCCACATCCAACTCCGGGTCGATGCCCACCTTGACCTTCAGGCAGTCATAGCCCCGCTCGAGGGCCGTGCGGGCGTCCCGCGCCATCTCCTCCGGCGGGTTGACGCTGATGGTGATGTCGGTGACGATATTGCTGCGCGCGCCGCCCAGCATCCGGTAGACCGGGGCACCGTACTTCTGGCCCAGCAGGTCCCACAGGGCCATGTCCACCGCCGCCTTTGCACTGGTGTTGTGCACGAGGGCCTTCTGCACCGCAGCGGTCAGATCCTCGAACTCGTCGAGGTCGCGGCCAAGGATGGCCGGGGCGATGTGGTCCCGGATGGCCCCGATGATGGCCCCAGTGGTGTCGCCGGTGATGACGCCGGTGGGAGGTGCCTCGCCGTAGCCCACCGCGCCGGTGTCGGTGTGCAGCTCAACGATGACGTCCTCCACGCTGCGCACGGTGCGCAGCGCCGTCTTGAAGGGGACGCGGAGCGGGGTCGAGATGCGGCCCAGCTTTACCTGTGTGATCTTCAATGTCCAGTCCCTCCTTATTCTGCCCGCAGAGGCAGAGTCGCAGACAGCTTCTGATAGGCGATGCGGGGCTTGCCGTCATCCGCTAAGATGATGCCGCAGCGGGCAAAGCCGTTCTTCTCGAGAAGATGCTGCATGATCTTGTTGTCCTCGTGGGTGTCGGCGCGCAGGCTCTCGCAGTGCTCGAGACACCATGTAATGACCTCGTCCGTCACGCCTTTGCGATGGCCCGCCGAGGCCAGCCGGTGGATGGTTCCGTAGGGCAGGGTGTCGTTGAGCCACTTGCCGCCCTCGATCTTTGCATAGGTGGGGTCCGGCCCCAGAATGAAGGCGAACACCGCCTCAATCCGGCCGTTGACCGTATAGATGAACAGCCGGTTGGCGTCGATGTCCTCTTCCAGCATCTCTCTCGGCGGATAGTCGTCACCCCACTGGGTCGGGTTGCCCGAAGCAGCCATCACCTTCCGGGCACGGGCATAGATGTCTAAGATCTGCTCCAAATCAGAGTGTCTTGCTCCACGAAACATTCCGTTTCCACCCTTTCTTTCTGTGCGCCGCAGCGCACGTCTGGCTTCTATTGTAGCACACTCCGCCTCATTTTTCCATGCACAGACACCAAAAGGCGTCCCGAAGGCACGGGACGCCTTTTGGTGCATCTTGATCTTGCGGTTCAGGCCGGGGTGCGGGTGCGGACGGCGCGGCTCTGGCGGTACTCGCGGGGGCTTTGGCCGTAGCGCTCGTGGAACAGGCGGTAGAAGTAGCTGGTGTTCTCGTAGCCGACATAGGTGATGATCTGCTGGATGTTCCAGTCGCTGCGGCGCAGCAGACGGGCGGCCGTCTCCATCCGGTGCTTCTGGAGCAGCTCCTTGTAAGTGCGGCCGGTCTGCGCCCGGACGCACTCGCTGACATAGGCCAGCGAGACGCCGTAGCTGCGGGCCACATTGGAAAGGCTGGCCTCGCGGTAATTTTGGGTGATCTCATCCAAAGCCGCCTGCACCAGCTCGGCGCGGCTGACGGCCACACCGTGGGCTTCCAGCGGGAATTTCTTGGTGTCCATAGGTATCCTCCGTTGCGGCGCGGCCCGCCGGGAGACAAGGGGATGTCGGAGCCGGGCCGCGCTCAGGTCTCACAAGCGCCCCCTTTGGGAGGCTTCTGCTTATAATACGACACAGCGTGGCCGGAAATTGCACCAGAGGGGAAAAATCTCCAAAATTTTTCAGACGGAGTTTCGGCGCACAAACAAAAGCTGCCGCCCACACCCGGGCAGCAGCTTTTCAGGAAAAGAAAAAGAGGAAAACAGAACTCAGAACATATTCTCGTGGTGATACCGGCCGGTGCGCAGGAACTCCACCCACTCGGCGACGTTCACAGCGTGGTCGCCGATGCGCTCAAGGTACTTGATGACCATTAGCACGTCGAGGGCGGCGTCGATCTTCCCGGGGTCGGCAGCGATCTCCGCTGCCAGCATCCGCTTGATGCTGTTGAAGTCGTAGTCCACGGCATCGTCGGCCTCGATGACGGCCTTTGCCGCTGCCTCATCCTCTGCCGCAAAGGCGGCCATGGCGTCGTTCAGCATCTTGTGGGCTTTCCGGCCCATCTCGATGCTCTTGCTCACAGCGGGGTCGCCCGCCTTGCGGACACCGGCCAGATGGGGCACGATCTCCGCGATGTCGGCGGCGTGGTCGCCGATGCGCTCCACGTCCGTCACTACTTTCATGGCTGCGGAGATAAAGCGCAGGTCGCTGGCCACCGGCTGCTGGCGGAGCAGCAGGGTCATACAGCGGTGCTCGATGTCCCGTTCCATCCGGTTGACCTCAGAGTCGCCCTTGATGATCTCCTTTGCCCCCTCGGCGTCAGCCGTGCAGAGGGACTCCAGCGCATCCTCCACCGCGTCGGCGGACAGCTGGCCCATCTTGGCCAACAAAGCCTTCAGGGCCGCGAGGTCGGCGTCGTACTGTGTGCGTGTGCTCATATCGCAAACCCTCCTTTTTAACCGAAGCGGCCCGAGATGTAGTCCTCGGTGCGCTTGTCCTTCGGGGTGCTGAAGATCTCACTCGTGGGGCCGCACTCCACCAGCTCGCCCAGCAGGAAGAAGGCCGTGCGGTCGCTGATACGGGCTGCCTGCTGCATATTGTGGGTGACGATGACCACGGTGTAGTTCTTCTTCAGCTCGCTCATCAGTTCTTCGACCTTCATGGTGGAGCCGGGGTCGAGGGCGCTGGTCGGCTCGTCCATCAGCAGCACTTCCGGCTTGACCGCCAGTGCCCGGGCGATGCACAGGCGCTGCTGCTGGCCGCCGGAAAGGCCCAGCGCGCTCTTCCTGAGGCGGTCTTTCACCTCGTCCCAGAGGGCAGCGCCCCGCAGAGAGCTTTCCACCAGCTCGTCCAGCTCCGCCTTATTGTGGACGCCATGGAGTTTGGGGCCATAGGTGATGTTGTCGTAGATGCTCATGGGAAAGGGGTTTGCCTTCTGGAAGACCATGCCAACGCGGCGGCGCAGGTCGGTCAGCTGCATCTCCTTCGAGAAAATATCCTCGCCCCGCAGCCGGACATCTCCCTCGATGCGGACATTCGGCACAAGGTCATTCATCCGGTTCAGGGTCTTCAGAAAGGTGGATTTGCCGCAGCCCGAGGGGCCGATGAGGGCCGTGATCTCTTTTTCGCCCACATCCAGCGAGATGCTCTTGAGGGCTTTGAAGTCACCGTACCAGAGGTTCAGGTTCTTGGCCGAGATGACCGGCGTATTGTTATCCATAAAATATGACCTCTTACTGTTTCTGTTTCAGCTTTGTTTTTGCCAGACGGGCTGCAAGGTCGATGAGGAGCACCAACACCAGCAGCACCGCACCGATGCCCCACGCGGAGGCGAAGTCGCCGTCCTCGAAGGCCCGCAGATAGAGCAGGACCGAGAGGGTCGCGCCGTTGGAGGTGTACGCCTTGGCGATGCTGCCCGCGATGACCTCCGCCGCACCTGCGGTGAAGAGGAGGGCGGCGCTTTCGCCCACGATGCGGCCCACAGCAAGGATGCAGCCGGTGACGATGCCGTCGATGCTGCACGGGAGCACGATGGTGCGGATGATGTGCCACTTGCCTGCACCCAGACCCAAGGCACCCTCACGGTAGCCCTGCGGCACCGTCTTGAGCGACTCCTGCGTCGTGCGGATGATGGTGGGCAGGTTCATGACCACCAGCGTCAGACTGCCGGAGAGCAGGCAGGTCTTGAAGCCCATGGTCTGGGCGAAGACCAGCATACCCACAAGGCCGTAGATGATACTGGGGATGCCTGCCAGCGTCTCATTGGTGAACTCGATGACCTCGATGAGCTTTCGGTTGGAGGCGTACTCGGTCAGGTAGACCGCCGCGCCCACGCCCAGCGGAAGCACGATGAGCAGGGTCAGGAAGATGACATACAGGGTGTTGAGGATGGCGGGCAGGATGCCGTCGGTGCCCTTGAGGACGCTGGCGGTGGTGGAAAGGAAGTTCCAGCTGATGTGGGGGATGCCCCGGATGAGCACCAGCCCGATGACGCCCGCCGTCAGGGCGATGACCAGCACCGCCGCAGCCCAGACCGCCGCCGTCAGCGCGATGTTCCACGCACGGCGGGAGGGGGAGAAATCACGTTTCATCCTTATTTCCTCCCTTCAGCACAGCGTTGAGCAGCACATTGATGGCCATGATGAAGACGAACAGAACCAGCGCGATGCTGAACAGCGCCTGTTTCTGCAGGCCGCTGGCATAGCTCATCTCCTTCGCAATGGCCGTAGTCAGGAAGGTGACGCTGCGGAAGAGGCTGTCCGGCATATTCGGGCTGTTGCCGGCCACCATCATGACGGCCATGGCCTCGCCGATGGCGCGGCCGATGCCCAGCACGATGCCCGCGGCGATGCCGCTCTTTGCCGCTGGGATGCTGATCTTGAACCATGTTTCGGTGTCCGTAGCGCCCAGCGCGAGGCTGCCCTGCTCATACTCCGGCGGGACAGCGTTGAGGGCCGTCACCGACACCGAGACGATGCTGGGCAGGATCATGATGGACAGCACCACGATGGCCGACAGCAGGCAGGCGCCCGAGGCCTTACCGAAGGCTTTTGCCACCGCAGGCACCAGCACCTGCATCCCCAGCAGACCGAACACCACGCTGGGGATGCCGCTCAGCAGCTCCACCGCCGTGACCACGACGTTCCGCACGCCGGGTGCTGCGGCCTTCGAGAGGAACACCGCTGTCAGCAGGCCCACCGGCACGCCGATGAGGGACGCGCCCAGCGTGCCGTAGATGCTGGAGAGCACAAAGGGCAGGATGCCGTACTTCGGCTCGGCGGCCGTGGAGGCCCACTCGGTGCCGAAGAGGAACTTCAGCGGGCCGATCTTCCCGATGGCGGGCAGGCCCGACAGGAACATATAAACCGTGATGACAGCCACACAGCCCACCGCGAGGATGCCGCAGAGAAAGAAGATGGCATTCATGATGGCCTCCAGCCACTGGGCCGGAGTGCGGGGCAGCTCAAACTTTTTCATAAAAACACCTGAGCATTCGCGCTCAAAATCACTCGTTCACCGGGACAGCGCCAGCAGTGCGGATGAGGTTGGCGGCGTCAGCGCTGGTAGCAAAGTCGAAGAAGGCCTGAGCCTGAGCAGAAAGGGTGACAGAGTCGTTGGTGACGAAGACAAAGGGACGCTGCACCTCGTAGCTGCCATCCTTGACGGTCTCTTCGCTGCACTCCACGCCGCCGACGGTCACAGCCTTGACGGTGTCACCGACAGCAGACAGGGAAGCATAGCCGATGGCCAGAGGGTTGGCCTCCACTGCGCTGATGACAGCGCCGGTAGCGGTCAGCTCCTGTGCATACTTGCAGGAGTCCTTGACGTCCACGATGCTCTCGAAGCCGTCGCGGGTGCCGGAGCCAGCCTCACGGCCCACCAGAACGATCTCGCCGTCGTCGCCGCCGACCTCAGACCAGTTGGTGAGCTCGCCGGTGAACATCTGCTTGAGCTGATCGACGGTCAGATCCTCGACCTTGCTGCTCTTGTTGACGATGATGGCGATGCCGTCCAGAGCCACGGTGGTACCGGTGACGCCGGTCTCATCTGCCTTCAGGGCGCGGGAGGACAGGCCGATGTCCAGCGTCTTATCGGTCGCGCCGGTGATGCCTGCGCCGGAACCGGTGGGGTCATAGCTGACGGTGACGTCCGGCTCGATCTCGGCGAAGCCCTCGGTCAGAGCAGCGATGACGTTCTTCATGGAGGTAGAGCCGCCGGTGGCCACATTGCCGGACAGGGCAGCGCCGGAAGCAGCAGACTCCGCAGTGCTGGAAACGGCTGCGGAAGAGGCAGCGGTAGAAGAAGCTGCACCGCCGCAGGCGGTCAGGGCAGCAGCAGCGGCAGCAGCGCCGCAGATGGACAGGAACGAACGACGAGTGATCTTTTTCATCATAAATATCTCCTTCGGATGGGCCGGCCCTACGTTCTGGCCGGGATGTGTTTTCCTTTTTCTTGTTCCCTGTTGTCTCTCTCGGAACGTCTTTATTGTAGCGCGCCGCCCGTCCTGCTGCGACCATACCGGCGCAAAATGCAGGTAAAGCTTTGTGCTGTTGTTTTGTCCCACTGTCATCCTCTGGTAAAGTCCGTGTGGAAAACATAGCAGTTGATTTTACATTTCCGGTCAAACTGTCAAAAACAGCCGCTGACCTTTGTGCATCCCGCCCACCGGAGGGTGCAAAAAAGGCTGCTTCACAGAACGTAAAGCAGCCTTTCAGACCCTATGATTGAATCAGAATTTCTCTTCCGTGCCGTCCGGGCGGTAGAGCTGGACGTATTTCCGCCATTTGTCCTCGCCCATGACCCGGCTGTAGCAGTCGGACAGCGCCTTGTTGGCCTCCCCGGCCTCCATCGCGCTGTCCTCGGCAGGCAGCACCAACACCCGGAACCATGCATCGAAGAGATGCTCGGTCCAGCCGGTGTCAGCTGCGCCGCAGCGGGCATAGAAGCCCAGACGGCGGACGGCCATCGCCCTGTCGTCCGCCTTTTCGGGGCACTCGGCCTCGATGAGGATGGCTTTTGCACCCTCCTCGTGGGCGGGCAGAGCGGCCAGCAGCTTTGCGCCCACCCCCGAGCTGCGGTAGGCGGGCAGGACGGAGAAATAGTCCAGCTGGCTCACTTCGCAGCCCGCGGGCCGCACCATCAGCAGGTAGGACACCAGCGTGTCCTCCGCGAACACGCCCCATGTGTGGGCCATGCCGGCGGCCTCGCTGTTCAATATCATGCTCAGCGGCTTCAGCTCGCTGGGCGGGAAGTCGCGGCGCATCTCGTCCAGATACACCCGCGTCAGCTCGTCGGCGGTGAGTTTTTTCCAAGTGAGGTTCTGGGGCTTCATATCGGGTTTCCTTTCCTATTGAATTAAAAAATGCCGCCGGGCCGGGCACTGAGGCCCGCTCCCGGCGGCGCTGCATCGGATGTTTTACAGCTGCTTGCGCAGGGCGTCATACACGGCCTGCACATCGCCCTTGATGACCACCTGACAGGCGTTCTTGGCCGGGCGGATCACGCCCTCTGCACCTGCGGCCTTGGCTGCGGCCTCATCCACGGAGGCATAGCTGTGCACCTCGAAGCGGAGGCGGGTAGCGCAGTAGTCCATCTTGATAATGTTCTCTTTGCCGCCGAGGGCTTTCAGGAGGCCGGAGGCCATTGCCTCGCTCTCGGCCGAGGTCATGCTGGGCGTCTCCGCCCCGCCGTTCTTGTGGTCGTGGCAGTACTTGCGGCCAAAATAAAAGCAGGCCATCGCCGCCATCGCCAGAACGATCTTCACCGGCAGAGAGACCGGAAGGAAGGTGACGATGAGTGCAATGACGATGGCAGCGATCCAGCTATAAATATCCATTCCCAAAAACATACGATAATTCCTCCTTTGGGGAACACAGCGGCGGGCACTTCCGGCAGGAAGCGCCCGGGTCTGATCCGGGTACGACTCCATATTAACATACCGCCGGAAAAAAAGAAAGCCTTTTCGCACATCTTTCGCCCCGGGAGCTTGCATCCCGGGCCGGAATCGGGTACTATAAAGGCAGTATATCCCGAATACACGGAAGGAGCATCCTTATGGAATGGACTGATATTCGCCTGACCGTATCCAAAGCCGACGCCGAGGCCGCCGAGGCCGTGGCCACCATGATCGCGGAGGGCGGCATCTATATCGAAGACTACAGTGACATCGAAGAGCAGGTGGAGCAGATCGCCCACGTGGACCTCATCGAGCAGGAGCTGCTGGACAAGCCCCGGGACACCGTCATCATCCATATGTATCTCAAGCCGGGGGACTCCCCGGTGGAGACGCTGGCCCTCATCGCGGCCCGGATGGAGGCCGCAGGCATCCCCTACACCTCCGAGACCGAGGGCGTAGAGCAGGAGGACTGGCAGAACGGCTGGCGCAAGTACTACCACCCGATGGACGTGGGCCAGCGCCTCGCCGTCGTGCCCTCGTGGCAGGACTACGAGACGAGCCGCGTCAAGCTCATCCTCGACCCGGGCCTCGCCTTCGGCACCGGCGGCCACGAGACGACCAACCTCTGCCTTGAGGTGCTGGACGAGCGGGTCAGGGGCGGCGAGCGGGTGCTGGACATCGGCACCGGCAGCGGCATCCTCGCCATCGCGGCCCTTAAACTGGGGGCAGCCGTGGCCGAGGGCGTGGACATCGACCCCGTGGCCGTCCGCACGGCCGGGGAGAACGCCGCCCTCAACGGCGTGGCCGACAAGCTGACCGTCCTCGTGGGCGACCTGTCCGACAAGGCCAGCGGCAAGTACGACATCATCACCGCCAACATCGTGGCCAACGCCATCATGGCGCTGGCCCCCGCCGTCCCCGGCCTGATGGCCGACGACGCCGTCTTCATCGCCAGCGGCATCATCGACAGCCGGAAGGATGAGGTCATCGCCGCGCTGGAAGCTGCCGGCCTCGCCGTGCTGGAAGTGAAGGAGAAGCGCGGCTGGGAGTGCATCGTCTGCAAGAAGGCGTAAATTTTTTAACAGGCTTGCCCTCTCCGTCATTGCTTACGCAATGCCACCTCTCCCAAAGGGAGAGGCTCAAAGCCTCACCGCCGCGTCTTTGGCTCTCCCTCTGGGAGAGCTGTCACCGAAGGTGACTGAGAGGGCAGGGACGCTCAGGAGGAACTATGCCGCACCGCTATTTTACCACCGAGATCTCCGACGGCACTGCCGTGCTGCGGGGGGCTGACGCCCACCATCTCTCCCGCGTCATGCGGGGGAAGCCGGGAGACACCGTCATCCTCTGCGACGGCAACGCCGTGGAATACACCGCCACCATCACCGGCTTCGGCGACGAGACGGTGGAGTTTTCCGTCGAGCCGGGCTATCCCAGCGCCGCCGAACCCACTGTGGACGTCACCCTGCTGGTGGGCTACCCCAAGCAGGACAAGCTGGAGCAGGTCATCCGCCACGGCGTCGAGCTGGGCTGTGACCACTTCATCCCCTTCTTCAGCCGGTACTGCGTGGCCGCCCCCAAGAAGGAGGAGCAGAAAAACGAGCGCTACAACCGCATCGCCTTCGAGGCCGCCAAACAGTGCGGACGGGGGGTGCTGCCGGATGTAGCTCTGCCGCTGCCCAACTTCGGCGCAGTCTGCCGCAGCCTCGGACAGTACGACCTCGTGCTCTTCTGCTACGAATGCGGCGGCGCACCCCTTCGCCAGCTGCTGGCCGAGGCAAAGCCCGCCGACGGCCAAAAGCTGAAGCTCGCCGTCATCACCGGCGCAGAGGGCGGCTTTGCCGCCGAGGAAGCCGAGATGGCCGCGCAGGCCGGGGCAAAGACCGTAGGCCTCGGCCCCCGCATCCTCCGCTGCGAGACGGCCCCTTTGGCCGTCGTCTCCGCCGTCATGACCCTGACGGGAAATCTCGAATGATATGCAGCAAAAAGGGCGTCCCGCCGCGGCGGGAC